>JAKPRU010001187.1 GCA_029557025.1 Candidatus Omnitrophota bacterium
GGTCACTCCCCAGGAGATCGCAGATTGTGCAGGTCAACACAAGATTCCGCACGGTGTGGAAACCCAGATACATGATCGCCTGGTTGAGAGAGGAAATCACGCGGGGCAATCCATAATACGCCGAATTGCAGAGACGAAGGATGTTGCCGGTCAGACCCGGATCCTGCGAGATCACCTCTGTCAGCTGATTCGCGGTCACATCGGCGTCCCGCGTCATCCGCATCACGCGAACGGCCACATCCGGCAGAGCGGGAATTTCCTTGACATTCTTGAGAATGGCTTCAAATCGGGATTCTTCTCTGCTCATCGGGTTTTTTGGATCCGTACGCAATATCTGTGGAACTCACACAGGAAACCGGAGTGGTCAATCAGTCGGGAATCGGCCGGTCAACACCCGCCAAACCGGTTCGGAAAAACAAGTATCCGCGCTTATCGCTCCTCCCTGGGGGTCTCCGCGTTGATCCGCTCTTTCATCAACTGGCCCGGTTTGAAACTGATATGACGTTTGGCCGGAACGGTGATAATCTCACTCGTCTTCGGATTCCTCGCCTTTCGTTCGGGAGTGCTCTTCACCTTAAAAATACCGAAATTGCGGATTTCGATGTTGCCGTCACGCGACAGACCTTCGCACATCGCATCGAACATCGTCTGCACAATCTCTTTGACACTGGCGAGATCAAAACCGGTCTTGGCCGCGACCTCTTTCACAATATCCTTTTTTGTGCTTGTCATATCTGCCACTCCCGGAACGTTTTTATGTCCGTGCGCTCTTGTGTTCCGATTCCCCCATACTTTAGCCGATTCAAGGGGATCAGGTCAAGCGATAAGTTTAGTTACTTGACCATCTTATGCAACAAAATCAGGTTGGACAAGCGCAAGACCCCCGAATCGAAGATGAAATGCACTCAGCTTCTTACAGCCGGGGATTTCACGGAAGGGGGCCGTCGCCCGCTTGATCCCCAGGAACGTGTCAGATAGTTGCGGATAAGGCGGTTGATCCGGACCTCCGAATCCCTGAAACTCGGCGCCCGGCCCGATACACCGTGATCTCCACCGGGTGGAAAAATCCACCGGACACAAAGAGGAGAAACTTCACCCTGGCGCAGCTCAAGCCGACATCCGAGCAACATCCGCAGAATGCAGATACCGACAATTTTAACCTGCTTCTGAAGCGGCCATACACCTTGTTCTCCCCCCTCCATAGGCACAATCAGGTCGGTCCGGTCGTTTCCGATGGCCCGCAGAACTGACCGCGCCTGCGGGGAGAGGTCCATGCCCATTTCAAATCTCAAAACAACTCCGCCGGAAGTGGGATTGTCAATAAAAAGATCCACCGGCGATGTCGAGCCTTCCTCCTCCGCCAAATCCAGAAGAACTTCAATCAGGAGATCCAACACCTGCCCCAGAACCGTATCCACCGTCCAAACCGATAACTCGTTTCGTGAGGAATGAAACCGAATGGAAATCATGCGTGAAAAGAGATCCGCCGCTTGCAGATGTCGTCCAAGCCAAGGACCGATCGGTAGTGGCCCGAAATCGCTTGGTTCTAGGTCTCCTACTTGCCTCAGGGCCGAAAGACGTGCCAGCACATCCACATGACTGTCAAGTAACTCCCAAATCACAGGGACTTCCGGCAAGTTCTTACGCTCACTCAGAATTGCGGACAACCACGGCAACAATTCATGGAATAAAAATCGCTCCGTGAGAGGCGCAAGCCAGTCCCGGCTGCCTTGAGCATCCTCCGTCCGCAAGAGCAGCAAAACATAAACAAGCCCATCCTCTTCGCGGCGCAAAACAATCGCTGTAGCCCGGCCCGTGGTACGCCCGCCCCGAAGCGGGTCCGGGACTTCCCACGCACATGCATCGCGATCCGGACCCGACTGGCCTGCCACCCGTTTCACCAGACGAATCAGCATTTCCTCCGTCAATACCCCCCCCTCCTGTCCCAACAGGTGCATCCACCTCTCCGCTACCGAATTCTGTGCAAGAATACTTCCTTTCCCGTCGGTCAATACCGCACCATCGGAGGTACTCTCGAACAGTTGCTGAAACGCATACATCGCCATCTCATGCTCCCGCTCCGAATTCTCAGACTCCTGGGTAGAATGCGCTTGCAGCTCGTGGTAGCTGGATTCGGTTTGTCTCAGGCTGTCTTCTAAAATCACAACACGCTTTTGCTGTTGCGCCAGTCCATCAAGGACCCGGTTCACTTGTTCACCCAAATCGGCCAACTCGTTCGGCAGAGCGGCCGTGTTGACCCGCCCCCGGAATCCGCTGTTAATGATATAACGAAGGCGGTCCGCCGTTTCCGCAATCCGCGCAGACAGAGTCGTCCGATACATTAACACACCCAGGAGAATCCCCAGAAAACCCATGGAACCAGCCACAAATGCGGTCTGAACTAAAAGGCGATTCACGATCCCGTGGACCCGACGATTGTCCCAGAGAATCCGCAACTTCCCCCAATAACTTCCGTCCGGCGTTCGAACGGAGTAGAACGCTTCCCACCGGGACGGAAAAACGAACGATTCCTCGCTCGCCAGGATTTCCTGCGAAGAAACTTCCTCTCGCCAGGGACCGACCGTCCCTTGACCTTCGTCGCTCTCCGACGGAACACTGGAGGCATCCACTTTGCCGTACTTGTCGATCAGGGAAATCTCGCGAATGTATGTATGAATGCCCGCCACTTCACACAAAACCCGTTCATTCGCTTGCTGGGCTGAGGGATCGACAGGGTCCTGTGAAACGGTGAGTCGGTTCGCTGTCGATTCTGCCAACAACAAAACCTCTTCGCGGAACGTCTTCCGCTCCTCTTCATGAACCCTCCAGGAAAGAATCACCCCCGTCAGCGTTACAGCCAGCGCTGCCGCCAATCCCAACTGAAACGAGAAACGGAGTCCCTGATTCATCGCTTGGCGCGCACCATTCCGATTGGTATACGACCTTCCCATCCCGTATAAAATGAAAAAGAGGGGCATGACTCGCTATCGGAGTATGCCCCTCGCTACACAGTCATGAACAACAGAACCGATTGCCGGATGGCGCTGAGACAATCGACACCCGACCATTTCTTACTGAGGCGGCAAAACGATTCCGTTGCCGGGAATACGGCCGATTTCCAGATCCCGAGCGATGTCGAATCCCAAAAACGGAGGATTGTCAATCGGTGTCGCCGCACCGATTGCATGAATTCCACCGTAACCATCCAGGACATAGAATCCATCGCTGCCGTCACCGACTACACCGTCTCCGTTGGAGTCAAGCGGGTTGACCACAATATCGCGAGCAATATCGAATCCGAAATAGACAGGCGCCGGATTCATCACCAGAGCCAGATCGCCCGCCGTTCCCGGAATCTCCGTATCCAGAGGCGGCGCCCCCAGGAACCCGCCCGCTGTGGCATAAACCTGACCCAAACCGTTCAGCATCACCAGATCGCGGACTTGGCCCTGCGCATCTGTGACAATGTCGAACGCCCGGAAGAGATCGGCATTTACAAGCACATGCGGGTTCTGCAGCGGTGGAGTTGTGGTTGTGCCGTAGTGATGAATCACTCCCCAGCCGTCCATAATCATGTAACCGACAGGCTGGTTTCCGTTGTAAACCACTTCCAAATCACGCGCAAGATCGACGCCGAATCCGATCCCGACCAGACTTGCATCGAACAGACCTTCGGCATCGAACACCGTATCGATTATACCGTTACCGTTCAGGTCTTCCGCCGGTATCGTAATCTCTCGCATCCCCAAGCTGGGGTTATTGGGATCAATCCATACAAACTCAACCATTTCCGGGTCCAGAATTCCATTCCCGTTCACATCTTCCGTGCTGAACGCAAAGATATCGTATTCTCCGTTTCCATTGCTGTCTTCCAGGAAAATGGAGCCGTCCAACCGGACGCGGGGAGTATCTGCCGTGACTCGCGTATTCCCACTCGCGATGATCCGATCCCGAACCAAGTCACCAAAGAACGGCGCATCTCCGAGCGTCCTGACAAATCCATTACCCGCCAGGACATAACCGGACACCGTGTTGTTTGCTGTGGAGGTGATTTCCAGATCCCGCGCGATGTAAGAATCTAAGTAGAAATCATCTTCCACAGAAGGCGCGTTGGAGCCACCAATTGGCCCGATAACCCAGCCATCGGCATAAAGTTGGTAATAGGTCCCCGTAGCATCCCGCGCCTCGGCAAGCGCACGCATTCTGTCGACCATGTAGAAGATGCCGCCAACGGTTGTGCTCGGGGTATGAATCGCGCCAAATCCGTCCATGACCAGATAAGGAACCGCTGTTCGGCGCGGCATGACATTAACGGGATTGCTCATGTTCCCCGCTGCGTCACGGGTGACCACAACGATCGTGTCGCGGTTTCTCGTATCCACGGCAACATAGAACCCTCCGGTGCTGTTGGCTGTTGTCACAGCCAACAGCTCGAGAAGGCTGGCGTCACCGTAAATCGCCACCCTGCACCCTTGCTCTACCGCCCCATCCTGCCCAGTAATAGCATTCGCTGTGACCGAGATGAGTTCCGGCCGTGGATCAACCGCCTCCACATCCAGCAAAACCGGAACCGGATCGGGACTGTAATTGCCGTATTGGTCCATCAGCGCAAGGAACACCCTCTTGTGGCCGGAATAGGTCTGCGTACTTGCTGTCCAGAAATTGTATCCCAAGTTCAGGTTGCTTGCTCCCGGAATGGGAATGAAATATCCCGGCGGCAATCCGATTCCAACTAAGCCGCCGTATGGTGCGCCAAGCAGGGCGTTCATGGGTTTCACATCCAGCAACTGGATATTGTGAATGTCCCAGACATCCATCTCTTCGCGGTCATCCTTATTCGCCAGAACAAAGACGAAGTTCAACGCATCCTTCGGTAGCTTGGGACCGACCGCCGCGCAGTTTGGAAAGATATTCAATACGTTCAGAATATCCGGCGCTTCCGAACCGTTCTGAATCAACTGGATATCATCATCCGTAAAGATCAACGGAAGAACTGTGGCAATCTCGGGTCCGCTCCGATCAAATCCATCGGCCGCAGAGATTCTCATAGAGCCGATAAATCCGCCGGTCAGGGGATCCCGCGCAACCAGATAGAACTCTTTAATTAACGTTGTCGAATTGAACACCGTAGCGTCCGGCAAATAGGCCGG
>JAKPRU010001191.1 GCA_029557025.1 Candidatus Omnitrophota bacterium
CTCTAAAACAGGAGCGTGGATTTACGGAAGCTGCAGTTCGGAAGACTCGGACCCTGCCAAAGCAGTCGATGTGCCAATTACTGGAAATTGAGCCGGTTCCGGACTGATCGCAGAAACGCAAAGACTCCAAGACTGGGAGCCTTTAACATGATACAATCTCGGGTCTGTTTTTTTGGAGGAAGCGGTATGGTTCGAGCGGTTATCGCCGGGAGCGGCGCCTGTATTCCGCCCCACCGGGTTACAAATGAGATGCTGTCCAAGATTATGGATGCCAGCGACGAATGGATCCGGGAGCGGAGCGGGGTTGAAGCACGGCACTATGTGGATGAAGGCACCTCAACCTCTGATCTTGCATATGCGGCAGCAACTCAGGCTATCCAGGCGGCCGGCATTGACAAAAGCGAGCTGGATCTCATTGTCTTTGCAACCATGACGCCCGATTATTATTTTCCCGGGTGCGGCGGGCTGCTGCAATCCAAACTCGGGATCGGCCATGTTCCGTGCTTTGACATTCGGCAGCAATGCGCCGGCTTCCTTTACGCAATGCAGCTTGCGGATGTTCAGATCCGATCCGGAATGGCGAAGACCGTACTCGTTGTCGGAGCGGAAACGCATACGGGCTTTATGCCCTGGACGCCGGATAATTACGATTACATGTACGGCAAGGGGAATACTCCGCCGACTCCGGAGGAGTATGCGTGGAACACACGCTTCCGAAACGTAACGGTACTGTTTGGGGATGCCGGAGCGGCCGTGGTCATTAAGGCGGAAGAGGAGGGCGATCGGGGAGTACTGGATTGCATCCTTCGGACCAATGGAAATGATTTTGAGAGGATCTATGTGCCGGGGGCCGGGTTCAAACACAGACCCTATGTGGACCTGGAGCAGATCCGGCGGGGCGACCATATTCCGGTAATGAACGGAACCTACGTCTTTCGGAATGCGGCCAACAGCATGGCCAGCGTGACCAGGGAAATATTGGAGCGCAACGGCCTGAGCCTGGACGATGTTTCCATGGTTTTGATGCACCAGGCGAACCTGCGCATCAACCAACGCGTACAGAAGATGCTGGAAATACCCGATAAAAAAACCCTCCACAACATCCACAAATACGGTAATACTACTGCGGCAACAATTCCTTTGCTCTGGGATGAAAGTGTGCGTACGGGCCGGATACACAAGGGGGATCTGGTGCTTATGGTTGCTTTTGGAGCAGGGATGAACTGGGGAGCGCTGCTCCTGAGGGCCTAGCCCGACCATAGGAGGCAGCAGCTTATTTCACCATTATCAGGACACTCAGGACACTGGATATGAACAAAGGATTTGACAAGGAAACGCTCGATCTAACGATAGAATCATTAAAGGACTTTACCGCTACCCATCTGCCCGAAAAGAAACTCCTGGAGCTCGATGCCAAGGACGAATTCCCCTACGAGATCATCAAGGAAATGTGTGGCGCGGGGCTCGGCATTCAACTCCTCTTTATCCCTGAAGAGTTCGAGGGAATGGGTGCGGGCGCATTTGATATCTACCGGATATGCGAAGAGCTGGCCCGGGTGGATCTGGGCGTGGCCACCGGCATCTTTG
>JAKPRU010001215.1 GCA_029557025.1 Candidatus Omnitrophota bacterium
CAAGCGTCTCGTTCGGCGTTGTCGGAACCTATGTAGTTACCCGCAAAATCAGCTACATTGCCGGCGCAATCTCCCATTCCATGTTGGGAGGCATCGGAGTGGCGTTGTATGTCCAGACGGTGGTCGGATGGACGTGGTGCACTCCGATGCTCGGCGCGGTCGGCTCCGCGCTTCTTGCCGCTGTCGTGATCGGCCTTGTCAGCCTTCGCGGACAGCAGCGAGAGGATACGGTCATCGGCGCGCTTTGGGCTACCGGCATGGCGATCGGTCTCCTCTTCCTCGCGAAAACGCCAGGCTATTTCGATCCCATGAGCGTTCTGTTCGGTAATATCCTTTTGATTTCTAAAAACGATCTCTGGCTGGTATCGGCCCTCGATATCCTTGTCGCCGGACTTGCGCTCCTGTTCCACAATAAACTACTGGGTATCTGTTTCGATGAAGAGTTTACGGAACTGCGCGGAATAAATGCCGGGGGATATTACCTGCTGCTCATCTGTCTCACCGCGTTAACCGTAGCTCTGCTGGTCCGTGTCGTTGGAATTGTTCTCGTGATTGCACTGCTGACATTGCCCGCGGCAGTCGCCGGGTATTTCGCGCGTCGAATCCGCCAGATGATCATCCTCAGTATTGTGTTCTGCATGTTGTTCACCGTTACAGGACTTGCTTACAGCTACGTCTTCAACCTGCCCAGCGGCCCGACCATCATTACGCTCGCCGGTGGAGCCTATCTTATCGTTACCATTTTCAGTCGCTTTGTCAAATGGTTTGCGCACCGCTGACTCCCGGGATACGACAAAATATCGGAAAGGAACAACTATGTCTTTCTTTCTTCGCAGTATACAGAGCCTCTGGATTCCATGTCTACTTGTTGCAATCCCCCAGCTCGCCGGCTCCGCCGCCACCTCCGAGGAATATGCGCATCCTGCCGGCTATATTTCCGCAAAGACTGTTCTGGAGATGCGGCAGAAGTATGAACAATACAACTGGGCGAAAGCACTCATTGCGGCCAAACAGGAACGATACAAGAAATGGGTGGACCAGGATATCGACAAGATTCTGCGCCTGATTCCGAGGAAGCGTGTCGGTGTCTATCATCTGTTTACCTGCCCCGACAGCAAATCCACATTGATTTTTTCTCCGTTCGAGAACGACAATTTTGTCAGTCCCAAAACCGGCAAGGTATTCCGCGCCGATGAGTTCTCGCCTGTGTATCCGAAAGATAGTCCTCTCGCCGGAACCTATTATGACGGTTGGGGAGGCTACTTCGTCATCTACCTCGCCGATGCCTGTTGGCAATCGGGGATTCTGTACCAGGTGCTTCAGGAGCCGAAATACGCAAAATGGGTTTCCCGTGTGCTTCTTTATTACGCCGACGAGGTCGCACCCCACCTCCAATATGACGAAGGGTATGGCCCCCGCATTTTGATGTACGGTCGGGAGGGCGATGCCATCCACATGAACAACTTCGTCTGCGCCTATGAACTGGTTCGGGACGCCGGATTTCTTACCGAGAAGGAAAAACGCCGGATCGAGGACAAGTTTATCCGCTACATTTTTGAGAAATCCATTCTCGATGAGGAATATCACGAGGATCACAACGATATTCCCCATTACCTTTGCGCGATCATCCATGCGGGGCTGGCGATTGGCGAACCCCGGTACCTGGAGTTCGGATTCGGCTACGGAGACTATTCCCCCGAAAAGCGCCCGGAGCATCGCAGCCTGGCCTACATAGCCCGGTATCATTTTCACGATGACGGGGCGCATCTGGATCGCTGTTCCGGCTACCATTTGTATGCCGCCACGCCGTTCTACCGGAATCTGTTTATCGGTCATAATCTTTCGGAGATGGACCCTGAAAGATTCCCCGAGAGTATCTTCGACTATTTTTCACCGAATCATCCTCTATCCGAAAAGGTGAAAGGGGTGGCGCGGTGGGCGTCTGCGATGTGTACCTATGACGGTATCCTCCCGACCGTCGGCGACTCCATGGCGGCGACGGCCAGTTGTATGCTCTACGACCCATTCGGCGAGATCGCGTACCGGTATTGCGGGTTCCAGGAGCTTGGCCTCGAAGAAAGAATCATCCGGGGTG
>JAKPRU010001218.1 GCA_029557025.1 Candidatus Omnitrophota bacterium
GGCTTCATATTTCCACATTTAATGAATTAGCCGAATTCAGTCATATCGAAGCCACCTGGGAGCACGGCTACAAGTACCTGGATCTGACCGCCGAATTCGTTCGAGAATTCAAAGCACGGAAGTAGAACAGGGACCGGATTGAAGCCCGAGGACACATTCGTATCGATTCCGCAAGGGGCCGACTAATCCGCGCCGCCCAGAATCTCCGCAATTTGTTTCACCCGATGTACATAACGGTGTCGCCGGTCGATTACCTGTTGGACTTCGGTTACCCATTCTACCCGCTCACTCGGTGATTGTAAAAAATGTTGAGTCTGTTCGACTAATTCCATCGCATTTCGGAAAGTCGGACTCCGAATCCCTTCCCAGTACGGTACACACGCGGCAGCCGGTTCCATACCCAGGTTTGCGGAGAGCAGGAATCCGCCGGCGGCGGGGACATTGAAATCGCGCTGAGTGGGCGCGGTAAATCCCTGAAGGCTTCGCAGGTTAACGGATACGGCAACGGATCGATAAAAATCGGGAGTTTCGGTAATGGGGTCCAGAGTGCCCCGGTAACGATGTCTCAGAGCGGAATTCTGCACGAATGACAGCCAATCGTTTCCGCCATACAGTTGAAGTCCGAAGGGAACCAATTGCTCCAGCCGTTCGATCCGAAAGCGATTGTTGGCCATGACATACAGATAATAGGCCAGCGGGCCGTCCAGGGTCACACGGCGTCCTGGAGAAAGGGGAATCTCCTGAAATAGTCGGTCGAATGGGACGGACGGTCGGCGGACTTTTTCGACAATGATCCGGTCAAGATAGTCTCGAAGGTCGGGAGGAACTTTTTTGCTCCAGTTCTCCATGTTCTTTACAGAGCCGACATACCCCACCGGTGCGGCGTATTTGTCCCGGATTGTGCCCTGCTGCTCAATATCGGAAGCGACAGGCAGGAAATGAACCTGAATGCCACCCCGTAGTCGTACGGTGGTTTCAAACGCAGGATCGGCGATCAAGATGATATCGTCCTGGTGAAACGGATCGTTACCCAGGATAAACGGATCATCCAGAATCCAGACCAGCCGTCGATAGGGCAGGTGTTCCCATTCATCGGGGCCAAGTCCCATGCGGGCATAGTAAAGGCCGGGCGGTTGATTGACAAAAAAGACGCAATCCGGGGAAAATGCCAGGAGGTCGGATTTCAGTGCAGGCATTCCGGCAGCGGGATCGAGACGCGGCGCGTGGATCTGCCAGCCGTACTCCTCCATGCCCCGCAAGGCCCCGCGGACAATGGTGCGGGCACCAAACGACTGGGGATCATCGAATGACCAGATTTTCATGTCGGCGAAGCGACTTCCTCGCGCTGTTCGTGTTGATGTTGTCTCTCTACTCTCTCACCTTTTCGGGGCATTTGTATACCGCAGACGGGGTGTTGGCATACGAGACCGCGCGAAGTCTTGCGTGGAAAGGGTCGCTGGAGATGCCGCATTCGGGATTTCTGACAGCGATGAACACGGAAGGCAAGCCTGTTTCGCCTTATGCCTGGGGGCAGCCGATACTGCTGGTTCCGTTTCACTGGCTGGGTAAGGGGCTGGGCCTGTTGTTTGCGGGCACTCCCGATGGCGTGGAGAAATGGGCGCTGACAAGCGTGACATTCAGCAGCGTTCTGGTGGGAGTGTTTCTGGTTCTGGCGGTACGGAACCTTGCGTTGGCATTGGGAGCGAGCCGAAAGGGAGCTTTGTTTGCCGCGATTGCCGCCGGGTGCGGGAGTTTTCTTTGGGTGTACAGCCAAGACCTGTTTCGGAATCCTCTTGCGGCGCTTTTTTTGACACTCTCCGTGGCGCAGCTGTTGCGGATTCGTGAACAACCGCGTTCGCTCCATCTATCCGGCCTGTTTTTCCTGCTGTTATTGCAGGTAAGAATCGACGGGATTCTGGCGGCGCCGTTTATGCTCCTGTGGATTGTCGGATCATCCATGTCGGATGTCGGATGTCGGATGTCGGATTATTTCAAATGGGCAAAGATGCGGCCGATAATTGTATGGGCGGTATGGTGTTTTGTGGGGTTGGGACTGTGGGGATTAAACAATTGGATTCGATTCGGGAATCCGTTTCAGCACAATATGCCGGGAGTCGCGTTCAGCGAAAGCCTTCTGGTTTCCATTCCGGGATTTCTGTGGTCGAGCGACAAATCCATGTTTCTGTATTCTCCGGTGCTTCTACTGAGCCTGGCCGCGTTTCCGTTTCTGTGGCGTAGACAAAGGGCTGAGGCGTTGCTGATTGCGGCGGTCAGTGTGTCTTACCTGATCTGGTACGGGAAATTTCATCACTGGTTCGGAGGGATTTGCTGGGGGCCGCGTTACACAATCCTGTTCACGCCGCTACTCGTGTCCGTCATTGGTCCATGGCTGTCGGAGGAGAGCGAGCGTATTCGTCGGCGTTGGATTGTGTCATGGGCAGTTCTTGGGGCAGGAGTGTTGGTGCAGCTTCCTGCCCTGTTTGTGGAACAGAATGCGCACCCGGGGCTGCACCATCTCGGAGCGATCTGGGAAGATATCCTGCTTGGCCATCTCGACCCGTGGTGGGCGCGAACGTGGGAATCGTATCCGTTGTGGACAGCGGCGGGTGTTGTACTCTTGAGCGCGATGGCAGGAATTGCAGTGAGGGGCTTGATTCGAGAAGAAAAAGAAGGTCAGCAAAGTTGAGCAGTAAAAGCGGATACGACAGAGAGGACGGATAAGACAAATGAGAAGTCTCGGATGTAGAAGGAATCTGATGACTCGCTCACCCCGATTCTCTCCCAAGGTGGAGAGAGAAGAGGGGATCTCGGCTACGGGACTCTAGGAATTCCGTTCGGAGACAATACAATCAGGGCAAACGGATGGGAACAGGAAGGAATGAAGGAGAATGGACTATGACGCAGTTGAATCGGAGGCGATTCTTGACCGGGTCCGCCGGCGCGGGGGCGGCACTTTCCATTCTGGCTCCTGGCCTGAGAGCAGTCGGGGCTAACGAACGAATCCGTGTCGGTGTGATGGGGGTCGGCGGGCGCGGAAGCTATTTGGCTCCCAGGTTCGCCCGTTGCGAGAATGTGGAGATTGCCTGCCTGTGCGATGTCAATCAAAAGGCGTTTGGTAATTGCATCGACGAGATCGAAGAAGCGCAGGGGAAGCGTCCGCGTACAGAAACCGATTTCCGTCGGATGATGGAGGCCCCGGAAATTCACGCGATTTTGAACGCCACTCCGGACCACTGGCACGCTCTGGGAACAATTACCGCCTGCCAGGCCGGAAAGGATGTCTACGTAGAGAAACCGGCGTCGCACAATATCTGGGAAGGTCGGAAGATGGTGGAGGCGGCACGAAAATACGAGCGAATTGTCCAGGTGGGCACACAAACCCGCAGCGGGGAATATGCCCGCAAGGCCGTGGAACTTCTTCGTTCCGGCCAAATCGGCAAGATTCCCTTTGTGCGGGTCTCCAACATTCTCTGGAAAGGACCGTTGGAGCCCCATCCCGATGAGCCGGTCCCGGAAGGATTGGATTACGATACCTGGCTGGGGGCGGCCCCGCTTCGACCTTACAACCGAAATCGCCACTATGGCGGATGCTGGAACTGGTTCTGGGATTATTCCGGAGGAGATATCATTAACGACGCGATTCACCAAATCGATCTTGCGCGCTGGGCCATCGGGAAAACCTATCCGAGATCCGTCTCATCAACCGGCGGACTCTTCGTTTTGCGGGACGGACGTGATTGCCCGGACACCCAGGTCGCTACCTATGATTTCGACGATATGACGCTCGTGTTCGAAATGACGATGTGGACAAAGTACATCATCAAGACGCCGCAAGAGATCCGCGACAGCCTCACGTTAATGCCCGACTGGCCGCACAACGCTACCAAGATCGAATTGTACGGCACGGACGGAATGATGACATTGGGCCGTCACGGCGGCGGATATGAGATTTACGGAATCGAGGGACACGATCCGATTTCCCGACCCGGTGACGAACCCACCAAGGCCCATATCCGTAACTTTTTCGATTGTGTTCGAAGCCGTAAGAGACCGAACGCGGATATCGAAGAAGGACATTTGTCTACTAACCTGAGCCACCTGGGAAATATCTCGTATCGCGTGGGTGGCAGGAAGCTCGACTACGATGGAGAAGCGGAACGGTTTATCGATGATCGTGAAGCGAATCGGTTAGTCAAGCGCAAGTACAGAAAGCCATGGGAAGTGCCGGAGAACGTGTGATACAGGATCGCCGATCGTGACAGGCACAGAGGCCTGTCCTGGCGACTTCATAAAAACTTGGAGGAACGATGAGCGCCAAAACCTATTTTGAGCGACTGAATCGAGAACTCGAGAAACTGGATTTACGCGAGATTGAGGATCTGGTAGACGCCATCCACAAAGCCTACCAGGACGGCCGATTTGTGTTCATTATCGGAAACGGCGGCAGCGGAGCAAATGCCTCCCATCTGTGCGAGGATCTCGGCAAAGGAACATTGACCGATTTCGAGAGACAGAAACGCCTCAAGGTGATCAGCCTTACGGACAACAGCCCTTATATTCTCGCGTGGGGCAATGACGAGGGATACGACCGGATTTTTGTGGAACAGCTCAAGAATCTGGCATCGCCGGGGGACCTGTTGATTGCAATCAGCGGTTCCGGCAACAGCCCCAATATCCTTCGGGCGGTTGAATGGGCGAACCAGATCGGGATGGTTACATTCGGTGTGACAGGTTATGATGGCGGGCAGCTGAAAAAGATCGCAAAGAAGAACTGGCATGTGCCCTGCATGGATATGGGCATGGCCGAGGCCGTTCACGGGGTGGTTTTTCATTACCTGGTGGATGAGTTGCGGGAGCGGTTTAAAGCGGCGTGAACCTCACTCCCCGGCCCCTTTGCAAGTATGGAAAGGAAGAGAAGAGGGCATATTTGCGAAGAAGGATGGGACCGATGGGACAAATAGGCCCAATGGAACGACGGAGGAGCGTCCATGACGAGATACGGGATTGGTGTTGAGATCGGCGGGACGAAGCTACAGGTGGGAATCGGTCATGGCGGTTCGGAACTCACCGGCCGGTGTCGAAAAAAGGTTGATCCCTCCGGCGGCGCTCAACGCATTCTTCAGGACCTGACCGAAATGGTCCCCGAACTCCTTCAGGAAACAGGGATCTCCCGTTCGGATGTGGCGGGTGTCGGAATCGGATTCGGTGGTCCGGTTGACAGCAAACGCGGATATACCCTGGTTTCGCATCAGATTGAGGGATGGGAGTCGTTTCCTCTTCAACAGTGGGGGCAGGAACGATGGGGATTTCCAACACGTATCCAGAATGATGCCAGTCTCGCCGGGTATGCAGAGGCCATTGCCGGAGCCGGTAAGGGATGCGAGCGAGTATTTTACATAACCATTGGAAGCGGCATCGGTGGAGGCTGGATTCACAAGGGAATCATCGACGAGGGCCAGGGGCTTGGAGCGGCGGAGATCGGCCACAATTGGGTTCCCCATCCTGTGACCGGTAAGCCCGAAAAACTGGAATGGGTTTGCTCCGGCTGGTCCATTGCCAAACGGGCGGTGGAATACCTGGAAAGCGGGAGGCCCTCGGTAATCACGAACCTGGTGAATGGGAAACTGGAAGAGATTTCTGCAGAGATTGTTTACAAGGCGGCTGAGATGGACGACCCGCTTGCGCTCACCATCCTTGGGGAAACCTGCGAGACACTCGGCTTGGCCATCGCGAATGTTTTTGCCCTGCTGCACCCCGAAAAGGTGATTATCGGCGGCGGCGTCTCTCTCATGGGGGACCTGTTCTGGGACCGGTTGAACGATGCGGTCGGGAGGCGGATATTCGGTCCGTTCCGGGATTCCTGGTGTATCGCAAAAGCGGCGTTGGGGGAGAATGTGGTTGTGGTGGGGGGAGTGCTGTTGGCGCTTTCAGGGTAAGCACGGACAGACGGACCGACGGAAGATGTTTGGCGGAATTCGTTCGGTTTTCTGCATTGATAGGGGGGTGCTGTCATGATACATTCCAAGTAATGATTCAATCCGATGAGTTTGACTCCCTTCGTGAACGGAGCATTTTTGATGAGACGATGGGTTTGGGTTTTTGTGTCACTGATTTGTTGCAGTGGGGTTTTCGCGGGTGATTTGTATATCTTTCATCTAAAAAACGGTCAACGTCTTATCGGCGAAATCGCGGGTGAAAACGATGCTTCCCTGACGATTGAAACACGGGACGGTCGCGTTACTGTCCGCAAGGAAGAAATTGAATCCCGCACTCCGCATCTGGTTGACCGCGAGAAAATCGGGCAGGCCGAGCAATTCGTGGTGGAAAAACGGCATTTGGAGGCCATCCTGCTGTTTCGGGATGCGTACAGCGCCGTCCAGGATCCCAAAGTCAGAGAAGAGGGACAGCGGAGAATTGAGGAAGTGGCGGACCGGTGGGTTGAGCAGTCTTCGAGGCGTTCCGGGGCCGAATTGGACTGGTCGGATGCCGACAATCTGGTGAAGATTGAAGGATTGATCGAGTCTGCCGCTGTGCTGGAACGGCTGAAAGCGGAGGCCCGGCGGATTCGTGAAGTGAGAGCCGTGTATCTCGATTCCGTCGCGGAGGGGCTTATGAAGGCGGGGAAATATGCGGAAGCGGCGGAGATATACCGCGATCTACAGAACCACGGATTTCCCCGCCCGTCCCAGCTGGCCAATGCCTATCTTCGGCAGGCAATTTCTTTAACCGGGCCAACCGACAAGGATCTTTCGAGAGCCTTGCGCCTGTTAGAGCAGGCACAAGCCGCCGATCCGAATGTGGTCCTTGTCCATCTGTATCTGGCACATGTTTATCTGGAGCTGGGTAATCTCGATGCCGCGATGGAGCAATTCCGTCTGGCGGCTCCTCACTATGCCGAATTTGCCGGGGCGGATAAGAACCTCTTTGACCGAATTTCCGCGCGTCTGGCCCGCGTCTCTCGATTTCCCACGTTTGCCCCTATCCCGACGGTTTCTCCGGAGCGGATTGCCAATCCTCAGCGGACGACGAAGCAAAAGGTTCGATTCTGGTTCTGGGATGCGAAACGGGCCTATTATTCCGGGTCATGGAAGGATTTTTTCAAGAAGCACTGGCTTTACGTGGCGGCTGTGATCGGAGCGGTTCTTGGTCTCTGGTATCTGCCTTGGCGCTATGTCCGGCACGATTTTTCCCGACGCACGATGATAGGGCCAAACTGGAGCACGATAGCGTTTTTCACGGGCATATTCGGTTTCCTGGCTTACCTGGTCATGCGGACATTTCAGGAGATTCGTGTGCCCCGCTGCAAGCGTTGCGGATACAACCTGGCCAGAGTGAGCGACTATACGGATTACGATTACCATCATTGCCCCAGCTGCAAGGCTCCCATCCGGCCCGTGTTCAGCCTCAGCCAGGAAATCGTGGGTCGCGCCCGGATGCTGGCAGCGATGGGTTCCGCTTCGTCCCTGGAAACCGGGTCCGAGGAAGAACTGTTCCAGATTCTTTGTCTTCATGCGTTCCGGTCGCGTGCGCAAGAGGTGGTGATGGAGCCGAACGGGAAAGACCTGACTGTTTTTTTTGAGGTGGATGGGATTCGCTACCAGGTTTTCCAGATTCCCCAGTCAACCTTGAAGTTCCTTCTTCCTATCGCCCGTAAGAAAGCGAATATCGAAGCCTCCGCCCCGTTTCCCCAGAAGGGATATTTCATTTCCAGTCTCGGCGAGGCGGATGTGGAGATCCGTTTGAGTATTACTCCCGGCGATTTGGGAGAGACATTTCGAATGCGTCTGACAGACCGACGAGAGTCGTTGCCGAACCTGGCGCAAATCGGTTTGAATGATCGTCAGCAAACGGTCATCAAGGAAGAATTGGCAAAGCCGTCAGGGATGATTGTCATTGCTGGGCCGCCAAAATCGGGCAAGACGACTCTGGCGTATGCCATGCTGGCCCATCTCAACGACGGGCGTCATTACATGGCTTCCATCGAAAAGAGCATTCAGGCGGAGGTTCCGGGGGTTACGCAGATTGAGGAAGGTCGGGGCGGGATGTATGGCAGACAGATCATCGAAGCCGTTGTTCGGCAGAATGTGAATGTGCTGTTTGTCGATGAAATT
>JAKPRU010001221.1 GCA_029557025.1 Candidatus Omnitrophota bacterium
CGTCGAAAGAGGAACCGGGTAAAGGGACATCCTCGATTCTCGCCGTAACCGTGCGGACCTGTGCTGGGGCGTAGTCCAAGGCTTCCCGGGAAACATCGAGACCGGTTACCCGGAAACCCCTGTTGGCGAGTTCTCCTTCGATCATCGCCGGGCCGCAACCGACGCTCAAGACATCACGGCTTTCCTCCAGATGTTCAACAAGGTAATCCAGTTCCACCTGGAACACCTTCCGCCAGAAGTCCTTGCGGCAGGACTCGACATAGCGTTCCGCCTATTCCGGTTCTCTTTAAAGAGACGATCATCTTCGGTGGTCATGATTTCCCTTCTCCATTTCCAGAACGGGTATGGGTATAAAAAGATCGTCCCCCGGCCAACAACAGCACTTCAAGCCAGACTTTTCCGGGAAAAGATTGTGTAAAATCGACAAGACCTTGAACCATCCGTTCGAATGAAATATCCTCATGAGTTTCTCCTTTAACCGGTACATACTCCTGTCGGTCCATGGTTTTGTTCGTGGTTCTGCCAAGCTGGCAGTAAACGCAATCGTACGTGCAAACCTTGAACTGAACGGGGTCGATTCCCAGGGACCTGCCCAGTCGCCGTGACAGGACAGGTCCATAGACGTGATGAAGTTTTCTCGAATTCATGTTTCACCTTCACAGGACGCTTTTCCGCACCGTTCATTCCGCCCGCAACAGGTCCTGCCCGTTTGTTCGAGGAGACAATCGCCGCCCTTCCCGTTTAATTCGCTGTTGCCGCCTGAACGCTTCAGGATAAAGCCTATCCCCCCGCTTACCAGCCTTTTGACTTTCCCGGAACAGTCCGGACAGACCACAGGCGACGCGTCATTGATACCCTGCCATCGCTCAAATTTCAGGCCGCATGTTCCACATTCGTATTCATAAGTCGGCATGATCCGTACCTTTCCTCACCCCCGTCAGATTCCTGATTTTCTGCAACAAATTTTCGAAGAGGTTCCGATATTCCGGCAGAGCCTCTACAAGCAACTCCCCTCTTGAATAGGCTTCCGCAATTCTCCGATCCTCGGGAATTTCAAGCAGGATCGGGATTTTCTCTTCCGCACAGTAAAGATGAATCCGGTCATCTCCAGCCCCCATCCGGTTCACGATCACGCCGCAAGGGATTCCGATCACGCGCACCATCTCAACGGCGAGCTTCAGATCGTGCAATCCGAAAGGCGTGGGTTCCGTCACCAGAACCACTCCATCCGTATCGCGGATAGTCGCAATCACCGGGCAGGACGTTCCCGGAGGCGCATCCAGAATAGCCGGTTTATCTGTTTCCAAACGTAATTTTACACCTCGGATGAGCGGCGGGGCCATGGCCACCCCGACATCCAGACACCCCTGAACCAGCCGGATATGACCCGATTTCATGACCGTCACGACTCCGATACGCTTACCGACTTCGCAAATGGCCTTTCGGGGACAGACTTTCATGCATCCACCGCAACCGTGACAAATCTCCGGAAACAACAGAGGTGCCGTGCCGAAAGAAACAATGGCGTGATATTCGCAGAAGCGACCACACTCACCGCAACCGTCGCACCGCAGGGTGTCTACTTGTGGAATCCGAATCGCAACCTCTTCCTCTTCTTCTGGAATACAGTCCTTGAGAAACAGGTGGGCATTCGGTTCTTCGACATCACAATCCAAAAGCTGAACATCGGCACCCATCACCCGTGCCAGATTCAGTGAAACCGTCGTTTTGCCGGTTCCTCCTTTTCCGGAAGCAACCGCGAGAATCATCCGACTCCTCCTCCAACCCTCAACCTTGTAAGGTTT
>JAKPRU010001232.1 GCA_029557025.1 Candidatus Omnitrophota bacterium
CGGAGCGCCTCTTGAAACGGGCCTGATCCAATGCTACAATCGTTCGTCGCCCGGTGCAGAAGCGGTCTTCCGGGCCGAGTCCCGGGAGAGCGGGATTGTATGATCCAGCCATTCTGGGAATTATTAACGGATTTCGATCGATTATTGCTGAAAAATGATGCGGAGTGCAAATTCGTCATTGAAATACTCCCCAAAAATAGTTTACGCTCGTCCGATCGACAAACAGCATGGTGGGTTCAATTGGTTTTGGTCCGGGGCCAGGAGCAAGTTCCCTCCAATTACACTCGAAGACACCCATGTGTGAAAGGAATGGCCGCATGAATCACATCAAATTAGGTGGATGGGGAGCCGGCGCGCTCGTCTGGCTGTTCGGATATGCACCCCTGTGTTCCGCTCTCACCTTCACGCCGCTCAGCCGTGATTATGCCATGGAGGCGGCGCGTGCGGTGACACTGGAGTCTCATCCGAATGCAGAGGTCGTCCAGGTGGACAGCCGCCATTTCGTGGTCTACGAGAAGGACGGCACCTACAGCGAGTGGTACGAATCGTATGTGAAGATCCTCACCGAAAAGGGCAGGCGCAGATACAAGAGCGTCACCTCGTCTTTTACCATTCCCTACAACACCACGGAGTTTCAGCTCGTGGAGGTCATACGCGCCGACGGATCGGTGGAGAATGTGGACATCGCGCGCAACTCCAGCGAGATGGTCGAACAGTCGCAGATGGATGCGAACATCTATGATCCGAACAACCGGATCTTGAGGGTCTCCATCCCGGAGGTGGACGTGGGCGACACCGTTCACTTCATCGTGTACGACCGTTTCGACAAGGTTCGCATGCCGGATGTGTTCAGCGATTACGTGCTTCTGGAAGGCATCGACCCGATCGTGCGGTCGGAGTATACCGTTGCGGCTCCCCGGGACATGCCGCTCAGGAGCATGGAGCTCAAGTCCGAGATCCCAGGCACCGTGACCGCAACCACGGAGTATTCCGGAGAGAAAATCCTCTATACATGGACGGCCAGCGACGTGCCGAGGGCATTCGAAGAACCGCAGATGCCCAAGCTCTACACCCAGATGCAGCGGCTCCTGATCAGTACCATCCCCGACTGGGAGACCGTC
>JAKPRU010001236.1 GCA_029557025.1 Candidatus Omnitrophota bacterium
CTCCGTCGCCCAAATCCGGCTCTGCTCGATCTCGCACGTCCCAGTCACATAAACCGGTTTTCTCTGACTCCAAATCCTCGAATTCCGCACATAACACGTCCCCGCAACGCTCAAAGTATTAAGATTAGAATACGAACTGTCCCCGTCTATATCGCAATTCTCCAGTGTCAGGTCAGCGCCGCTCGATACCTCCACCAAAGCATACCCGCTCGATGTGTTCGTGCTCCTGATCGTCAACCCCCGTATCGCGCATCCAGTCGCCCCTGTCGGAACCTTCACCGCTGGAGGATATACATCCCCATAACTCAACACCACCCCGGGCGCTGCCACAATCTGAACATCCTTCACCAGTTCAATCCGCTCCGAATACGTCCCCGGACTCACATCAACCACACCGCCCGTCGTTGCCAGCGCCGCAATCGCCGACGCAATAGTCGAATACTGCCCCGTCACCGTGTCCACCGTCGCCCGATGCCCCGGTTTCCCGTGAATCGCCCCGTCTGCCACATGCGCCCCAATAGTCGCATTGCTTCCGACATCCCCGCTAATCGGCAAAGTATTGATATAAGTCGCCCCAGTCCCTACATTGCTGCTGCCAAACTTGGAATATATCCGCGTATTATTATAATACTGCGGATGATCGTCCCAAGAAAGCCCCGTCAAATCGCTGTGCGCGCCAGGCGATGCCGAGTTTATCAATTCCGCAAGCGTCACCTCGCCCCCGCTCGCGTTGTCGGCGAACACCAGATACCCGCTCGTATCCCGCTTGATGTAAACCGTCTCATCGCTCAGATATGTGTCCGGATCCGCCAAATCAATAATATGCGTCTCAATCTGCCCAAGCGCCGCCATACATAATCCAAACATTATAATTACTATTAACGTTCTCATCTCATCTATCCCCTTCCACAATTTTCAATTGTCAATTATCAATTGTCAATTCACTTAATCCCATTGCTTTTCAACCGCCCCTTAAACCTCCATACCCCCGGATACCCAGCCTCGCCATACTTGATATACTCGAAATATGCCGCCACATCCTTCCCGTTCGGACTCAAATAAATCGCTGAACCATCCGGCGGCAAATACACATAATCATCTATCTCCATGTCAATCGGCTGATTAAACTTCACCGAACTCCCATAAAGCACCGCCCCCCACTCCGGATATGAAGCATACGGATAATGATCCCTGTCCAGCAAGCCCCCCCATAATATCAGCGGACACTT
>JAKPRU010000004.1 GCA_029557025.1 Candidatus Omnitrophota bacterium
GATTTACGATGCCGTTGCTTATCAGAAACCCCTGATCGAGCGGGTCGTTACCGTAACAGGAGCGGTCAAAAATCCGAAGAATCTGCTTGTACGAATCGGCACCTCGTTTCGTGAATTAATTGAATATTGCGGCGGATTTTCCGAAGCGCCGGGTAAAGTTATTTCGGGCGGACCGATGATGGGTATCGCCCAGTTTACCCTTGATGTGCCGGTCATTAAAGGTTCATCCGGGATCGTGGTTTTGAGCCGCAAGGAAGTTGCGGAGAACAAACCCCAGGAGTGTATCGGCTGTGCCCGGTGCGTCGATGTGTGCCCCATGAATCTCATGCCGACGCTGATTGTCAATTACGTGGAGAATGATCGCTGGGATCTGGCTAAAGAAGCAGGCATCATGAACTGCATGGAATGCGGGTCATGTGCCTTCGTCTGTGCCGCCGGTCGAAATGTGATGCATCTGATGCGCTTTGGCAAATTTATGGTTCAGGAAATGGAAAAGGCGGAGAAGAAGTAAGATGGCAGACACAAACACAGATGCGGCTCCGCAGCTCATCGTCAGTGCTTCCCCCCATTTGAGGACAACCGATTCCGTAGAAAAAATCATGTACTCAGTGGTTGTCGCGTTGCTTCCGGCTCTGGCGGGCGCTGTGTATTATTTTGGATTACAGGCGCTTTGGATTACGAGTATTGCCGTTATAACGGCCGTGGCCACGGAAGCGGCGATCCAGAAATGTCGTCAAGTTCAGATTACAGCCCTCGATGGAAGCGCCATTGTCACGGGAATTCTTTTGGCCTTTAACGTGCCGCCGAGTGTTCCCTGGTGGATTCCCGTTGTGGGAACGGTTTTCGCCATTGCCATCGGCAAGCATGTGTTCGGCGGTCTTGGTCTCAATCCCATGAATCCGGCTCTCTTAGGCCGGGCGTTTCTCATGGCGTCCTGGCCGGTGCTGATGACAACCGGCTGGAGTGCTCCCACGGGAGGAACCACATCCGGTGTGGCGACCGTG
>JAKPRU010000006.1 GCA_029557025.1 Candidatus Omnitrophota bacterium
TCGCCGAAACCGGCGCGGGCCAGCACGGGGTCGCCACGGCCACTGCTGCCGCCCTGTTTGGCCTGGAGTGCCATGTCTATATGGGCGAAGAAGACATGGAACGTCAGCACCTGAATGTGGTTCGGATGCGTCTTCTGGGCACAGAGGTCATCCCGGTAGCGTCCGGGTCCGGAACCCTCAAGGATGCCATGAACGAGGCGATTCGGGATTGGGTGACCAATGTGCGAACTACCCACTATGTGATTGGTTCCACCGCCGGTCCGCACCCGTACCCGGTCATGGTTCGAGACTTCCAATCGGTGATCGGGCGCGAGGTCAAAGCGCAAAGCCTGGAGCGATTCGGCCAACTGCCGGATGTGCTGATGGCGTGCGTAGGCGGGGGCAGCAACGCGTTGGGATTGTTCCATCCATTTTACGAAGACCGTTCCGTCCGCTTCATCGGCGTGGAGGCTGCCGGCGAGGGTATTGAAACCGGCAAGCACGCTGCACCGCTGGCCGCCGGTCAACCGGGTGTTCTCCACGGGGCTTACCAATACCTCTTGCAGGATGAACACGGGCAAATCCTCATCGCGCATTCTGTTTCGGCGGGTTTGGATTACCCCGGTGTCGGACCGGAACATTGTTTCTATAAGGATTCCGGCCGGGCGGAGTATGTGAATATCACCGATCAAGAAGCGTTGGATGCTTTCAAGGTTCTGGCGGAGACCGAGGGCATTCTTCCCGCTTTGGAATCGGCCCATGCCGTCGCGTATGTTCTGAAATTCGCTCCGACTCAGCCCCCGGAGAAACGGATTGTTGTCAATCTTTCCGGGAGAGGAGATAAGGATGTGGAAACCGCCGCGCGATTCCTGGGAGGTGTAAAATGACCGCAGAAACAGGCCGGCGCGGAGTGGAGGCTATTGCGGCAAGTTTCGAGGCCCGTACAAAATCCGGCGGTAAGGTATTGATTCCCTACCTGATGATCGGCGATCCCGATTTCGACACGAGCATGGACTTGGTGCGAACCGTGGCGGCAGAAGGAGTTGATCTGGTCGAACTGGGAGTGCCGTTTTCGGATCCGCTGGCCGATGGTCCCGTGATTCAGCGGGCCGGACAGAGAGCGCTGGCGGCCGGAACCACACTGCCAAGAATCTTGCAGGGTGCGAAGGCTTTGCGAGCCGAGGGCATCGCAACTCCCTTCATTCTTATGACTTACTATAACCCATTGCTGCGGTATGGGATTGATCGCTTGGGTCGGGATTTGGCGGACGCGGGAATTGATGGTCTGATTGTGGTGGATTTACCGCCGGAAGAATCCGAAGAGTTCGACGGCAGGCTGGCCGAGCATGGCCTTGCGTTGGTTTACCTGGTTGCGCCGACAACCACCGACAGTCGATTGGAGCTGATCGGACGCCTGGCACGTGGATTCATCTATTATATTTCTCGGACCGGAGTCACCGGTGAGCGGAAAGATATTGCCGCCGACCTGGCTGCAAACCTGGAGCGAATCCGGCAGCGGACACGGTTGCCCATTGTGGTCGGTTTTGGGGTATCCAATGCCGAACAGGCACGGTGGGTGTCCGAGCATTCGGATGGGGCCGTGATCGGCAGCGCCATTGTTCGAATCATTGAGGCCGGCCCCAAGGGTGAAATTCAAAAAAACGTGCTACAATACCTTCGTCCTATCTTGACCTGTCTCCATACAACGGCTTGACAGAACCGTGGAGAATGT
>JAKPRU010000009.1 GCA_029557025.1 Candidatus Omnitrophota bacterium
TATTTCACTTTGGATTCTACTGCCCCGGTGGAAACGGATTTTCAGAGCAGTCCGATTCTCCACCGGATTTCTCCTATTGGCGGAGGGACTTACCTTTCTGGCTTTTCTGCTGCTTGTACAGGCCCGTCGTCACGATCCGAACCTGAATCATACCGAGATGGCCATGGACCTGGCGTTTTTCCGTTCGCTCTGGCGCGGAAACGGCATTCCTCCTGTGGACCCGTGGTTTGCAGGCGAGCCGATCAATTACTATTACGGCGGATACATGATTTTCGCCGCAGTCAGCAAACTCTCCGGCCTGGCCACGGGTATCGCCTATAACCTGAGTGTAGCCGGCGTGTTCATGCTGGCGGTGAGTGTCTCATTTGTTCTGGGGGCAGCGCTGACCGGATCAACGGTGTGGGCCGGGATTACCGCCCTGTGCACCGCAATCATCGGGAACCTGGCCGGTGTTGTTCGGATCGTTGAGAACGGCAGAATCTATCTCAGCGGGTATGAATTGAAATGGGGATATCTATGGAATTGCAGTCGGGTGATTTATGACGGCCCGCCGGGTGCGGATACGGCCACAATTAACGAGTTTCCCTTTTTCGCCGAGGTCTGGGCAAACCTGCACGGGCACATGTCGAACATCCCATTTACGCTCTTGTTCGTGGCCTTGTTGGTGGCACTTCTGCGGAGCGGGCTGGATCGTCTGTCTGTCGGGACAATCCTGCGTCTCCGGTGGCCGCTCCTGTTGATTCTGGTGATTTCCCTTGGGGGACTTGGTTTTGTCAATCTGTTCGATCTGCCCGTCTTCTCACTGGTATATGGCTGTGCCGTCCTGACCGTGGTCGGGCAGGCACGGCAGAGGAAGAAGCCGACAGCGCAGTTAGCGTTCCTGTGTTCCTTGTTCGCATTTCCCTTGATGGCATACCTGGCTTATTTCCCCTTCCACCGGGATTTCATTCCACCGCTGCAATATCCGGCAACATTTCCGTTCGGAAACGAGAAGGAAACCCTGATCCGATTTGCGGACCACCATTCGGGATTATGGGAGTTTCTCTGTGTCTTCGGATTCCACATTTCTGTTTTGCTCGCTTACCTGTGCTGGAAAGTCGGCGAAACCGCCCGATCGCTGGGCAAAGAAATCGTCGGGATGATCGGTATGGCGGCAGCAACAGTTTTCCTGATTTTTGCGGGGCTTACGGGGCATCTGGTATGGAGCGCGACACTCTGCGGCTCCGTCTTATTCATACTGCTCTTCATAAAGTCTGCGCTTTTCCCCTCATCAGGAAACAAGGCGACAAGTTCCGAACGGTTTGCGCTGGGAGCGATAGCGGTATGTTTATCGATCTGGTGGTTCTGCGAGGTGTTTTTTATCAAGGACAATTACGGCTGTCAGCGCATGAACACCCTGTTCAAGTTCCATTTCCCAACTTGGTTGATTCTCGGTTTCGCTTTGCCGGTTCTGGCGCAAAGGTTGTGGACGGAGGGGCAGAAAGCATTGCTGGTTGTTCCGGGGATGCTGATGGTCTTGTCCCTCGCCTGTCCGCTTGTTTTCTTCGCCAATGTCCTGACCCGGTCGGCAGATCCGACGCAACCCATGGCCCTTGACGGTCAGAACTATTTGAAACGGGATTTTCCGGCAGCTTATGAAATGATTCGCTTTGTTGATGACAACATCCCGGGGCAGCCGGTGATTCTGGAAGCGCCGGGGACTGCGTATCGCTATGATGCACCCGCCCCCGAAAATGTCCTCTCTGCCAACACCGGCGCACCCACTGTGCTGGGCTGGGAGAACCATGAGGGCCTCTGGCGTGGACATCCCCAGGAAATAAGCCTGCGGAAACAAGACATTACTGTCATTTACAGCACTCCCGATCTTCAAACAGCGACCCAACTGCTCAAAAAGTATCGGGTGTCGTATGTGTATGTCGGGGGACAGGAACGAAGACAATATCCGGCTCGTGGATTCGAGAAGTTCGAGGCGCATTTCCCGGTGGCATTTCGCGGTATGGATGTGCTATACCGGGTCCCTTAAGCGATTCAGTCTTGCGAAACACTGGGGTTATATGCAATTCTGATAGGAAATCGCAGGACGGAGAAGCCCGATGGTGATTCTCAAAGAATTGTTGGGATTTCTGGGTTTGGCAGTGCAACTGTATATTTTTGCGATCATTGCAGCCGTTCTGATGAGTTGGGTTCAGCCGAATCCCTCCAATCCCATTGTTCAATTCATATACCGGGTTACGGAGCCTTTCCTGGATGCCATTCGGCGAGCCTGTCCGTTCCTGGTGGTCGGCGGTTTGGATCTCAGCCCGATTGCGGCGATTATGCTGCTGGAGTTCACATTTCAGTATTTGACCCGGATAATCAGCTGAAATCATTGACATTCCTGAATTTAAAAGAAAATCACCCCGACCGTTCGGACGGGGTTCACGAGTGAGACAATCGCGTCACACTTGCATTCGACGAATGCTGCTCACCCTTTGGTTCATCCCCAGGGACTGTGCAGCCAGTCTCCCACTTGCAGCAAACTTATTATACCACTGTAATCTCTTTTTGCACAGATGGGTGAATGCCTCGGACGAAAGCAGGCTTATTGGGGGTGTTTGGAGCGGGCAGGGAACACAGCGGCTCTCGGCTTGGGGCGCGTATCGCCGGATTGCGCAGTCTTGGCGGCAAGAACCTTGGCCAGGCTTTCGAGATTCTGGGCTTCCGGACGAGAGGCGGCCAGATTCTCTGCCTGGATGGCTTCGTAGACCTCTTTGCGGTGAATCGAGATATATTTTGGGGCATCGACCCCGAGTTTGACATGTTCCCCTTTGATATCAATAATCGTGATGACGACATTGTCGCCAACAATGATGCTTTCATCCCGTTTGCGGCTCAATACTAGCATCGGTCAATCGCGGGCGGGATTATTCGCCCACGGCCTCCTCCGGTTTTCCCGCCAGCTCCGGCGGAATGTCCCGCAAGAGAAAATGCTTGGTATGGTATCGTTCATCCAGCAGCACCAGCTGTCGTGCCCTGTTGTTCGCCGGGTTGATAATCAGGGGCCCACGAAGATTGGTGGTGATATCCATGGGATTGAGCGGGATCACCACGATGGTCAAAATGACCGCTTGTTCGATGGATTCCAAATTCACTGTCTGCAATTCCTGGGGTTTCAGCGACAATTGATAGCCGGGGAAAAAGAGAAACGGATCGACAACAACAAACGCCAGATCCGGTTCCTCAATCGATTGCAGCCATATAAAGGGAGCCTGATCCGGGTCGGCAATAATGGCGTACTTATGAAGCCCCGGAAATCCCAGAAGCCCTTCATCCATGAAAATAATATCGGATTCGGCGACTTCCAGTTCGCCGAAACGGAGCGTCCGGATTTTCATCGTGCCGCTTTCAGACATCGTCCTGTCAACATACCCACACGGATACTCCACCCATCGTAGCACAGCGGAAAGCAACTGTGGAGTACTTTTTTATCGAAAAGACTCCCTTTTTTTCAGATTCGCCGATCCCGTCCGTCGGAATTGTGTTCCTCTGTGAGTTTCAGAAACACCGATTCCAGACGATCCTTTGCGTCCCCATCCTGAGCCATTGCGCGTAATTCGTCCATGGTTCCCAATGCGATCAGTTGTCCCCGCTGAATGATTCCAATGCGGTCGCAGAGTTCCTCCGCCACATCCAAGGTGTGTGTGGAAAGAAAAACCGTCGTTCCTTCCCGACTTTTTTGCTTCAGAAGGTCCTTAATCAAACGCGCACTTCGAGGATCCAGTCCCACCATCGGCTCGTCCAGAATCAGCACCGCCGGATCGTGAATCAGGGCGGCCGTCATCACCACCTTCTGACGCATCCCGTGCGAGTATGACTCGATCAGATAATGCATGGCATCGGTCAGCCCGAACAGATCGAAATAATAGTGGATTCGTTCATCCGCCTTTTGTGGAGGGACATTATAGAGTCCCGCAACAAAATGAACGAATTCATAACCCGTCAACTTGTCGTAAAGAAAGGGTTCATCGGGAACATAGCCCGTGATCGCCTTGGCCTTTTCCGGTTCCACGCAAAGGTCATATCCGGGTCGGCTGTCATCTCGACCGATGATGACCTGCCCGGAGGTGGGACGCAGTAGGCCCGTGAGCATCTTGATGGTTGTGGTCTTTCCCGCCCCGTTCTGTCCCAGAAAACCGAACAGTTCCCCCCGTTCCA
>JAKPRU010000041.1 GCA_029557025.1 Candidatus Omnitrophota bacterium
GTAGTTTTAACTATGAAGAGTACGCAGCCGCCGGCAGCATCCTCTCTGCCGCCGCGTATGACCAATGCCGGACAGAGATATTTGTAAAGTCGGGAATGATCCCGTCCGAGAAGACCTCCCATGGTCGATTGCAGCGTCTGCTGATGAAATGGACAACGCTACCCGCGATGCGGAAACGTGCGGAGAGAATCCCGGATTCTTTCTTTGAAAGCGATCCCCTCCTTTCCGCAGAAACAATCAAGAAATTCCCTCGGTTGGTTTATCTCAGTCTGCGTTACATGGATGAACGTTTTTATTCTCAACAGATGGAACGGTGGTATGGAGAAGCGCGAAACCGGGCCAAGGCGCTGAAAGCAGCATACGCAGCGCGGATCTGGCGAGACGAACACGGGACCTGGCCCAACGCCGAGCAGTTTTCGGCCTTCTGTCCCCAGAGCGCGCCATTCGAATGGCACATTACATCCGCTACCGAGCCGCTGGTAAAGCACTTTATGAGCATACATGGAATTGACGAGAAATATCTATTACCGGATGAGTGGAACAAATCTTATCATATTGGCTACCTGGAGATGTTGAAAATTGACTATTTCAGGATCATGGGATCATACGGCTATCTAAGCGGAATGCCGATAGATCCTTTATTCGATGAGTACGATCGGATAAATGAGGATGAGTCTTTGAATGAGACAACACGGGCATTGAGAAACGGTCTACTCGATGCGAAACGGCGAAGATTTCATGGTGAAATCAAAGGAGCAACCGTTACAGCTTCAGTGCTGCTTCCTCATCCGCCGAAGGAGTTCCCGGCTCGGATGGCGGGCGCTTTCTGGCCCGGCAGCTATGAACTCAAGGATATCCGAAAACCGCCGGAATGCGACGCAACCGTGGTCTGCCCCATTCCGGAAAAACGGATGACAGACAGGCCACCGGAATTGATCGGTGACGCGACCGAACCGCAGCGGATCAAGATGAATTGGGCATCCGGCATTCTGAAAGCCTTCAGACCGCTGGTGGTATCCGTTACCGAAGTGTGCCCGCCGCCACAATTGTCCGATCAGGCAAAATACACAGGGGATAATATCTTTACCCTGTGCGCCCTGAAAGACATAAAATCCCGCATGGCTCCGAGTCTGCCAGGGGAACCGAAGTGGGAAGATGTACAGGACTGGCACGATCCGGCTCAGGGCCAACCCGCCGTCATCGTCGGCTTGAAATTCCCGAAACGATCCTTCTGGGTCACACACCCCGGACCGGATGGTGTCTCGGATGGCCCCGGCCTGATCTATGATCCGAGCAACGGGATCAAGAGCCGAGGGGATATCGTCCAGCTGGCCGGGATGGAGTACTAATTAAGAATTACGAATCCGAACAATAAATAGCAGGCAGATGGCTTGACTATTGAATTGATTAAGATGAACTGCGTGTTTATCACAAAACCAGATGCACGTTCCCTGAGTCAGGAAACTTTCGAACCGAATTCGCCCAAGTACAGTCCCGAGTTGAATCCCGACAAGTTCCTGAATCACGATATGAAACAGTATGCACTGGGTCGTCGGCGTGCGGCCGGCCGAGAGAACATGGCAGCTAATGTGCGCGGCTACCTGCCGAGCGCCCAGAAACAACCCGATATCGCGCGCAAGTTGTTTCACGCACATTCGGTCCGTTACGCGATGGAGTAAACAACATTCTCCTGCCTACTATTTCGAGTTTGGAGTGATAATTCCGTCTCCGCTTGCCCCGTTGTTTTCTTCCTTTGTGACCTCTGCAAAAATCTCCTCTTTTGATTTTCCCTCTTCCACTTTGCCATGGAAAAATCCCTGCGCGAACAGTATCACCATCACTCCCCAAAACAGCCAGTGCGGCAGCGGAAAGCCGGCGGCCTCCAGGCACAGCTTCAGTCCGATCCATCCCACCAGGCAATAGGCAGCGGCTACCAAGCCCGGATACAAGTCCAGAAGTCGGAGAAATCCCCCTGCTACAAAACGCATTGCAATAATCCCCAACACTCCGCCGGTATAAATCACCCATAGCTTCTTGGACAATCCCACAGCCGCCAGGATGGAATCAACCGAGAAAGCGACATCGGTCAGTTCCACCACGATCACGGTTCCCCAGAATCCGCGACCGAAACCGGGTTTCGTGGTCTCCCCCGTCGAGGAATGACGGAAAAAATGAGCGATGGAAATGTATAGCAGGTACAGCCCGCCGGCCAGCTGGAAATACCAGAAACGAATCAGATGCTGGGCGATCAGAATCGCGATCAACCGAAAACCAAATGCCCCGATAATCCCGTATTTGAGCGCCTTTTTTCTCTGTTTGCCCGGGAGGTGCCGGACCAAAATCGCCAACACCAGCGCATTGTCCGCAGACAGCAACCCTTCCAACAAAACCAGCGTAAGAACCACAACAAAATCATGAAGCATTTCCAGACGACATCCTTTTTCATCGGGCCTGTAACAGCACAAAATAGATATTTTACCCCTTCCCACGAAGGAATCCCCGTGTTCCCCTGTTTGTTCAATCCCCAATTTGCTATTTCTCTCCCGCGCCTTGCGAAAATCACCGATAATTGTCTCAAAAGATACGAATCGGGGCAGTTGAGTACAAAAGCGGATGGGATGGGTGTGACAAACGCGACTCTCTCTGCATCTCCTCCGGTCCGGAGGGAGAAGGTTGCAGGCATATTCCCGGATTGTGAGGCGTTTTCAGAAGCCTTGCGTTCCATGGATTTCCTCTCTCTGGCGACCGGTTTTGCCTTCGGGGGACGCCGGCATTCTCAACAGAACGATTATTCCCTGTGCCGGCGCAGAACTCCTTTGACCCGTGGGCGGATTTCTGACAAAATAGAGTTACATTGGGTGTAAGATCATTTCAGGTTGAGGGCCGTGCAGATGCAATCCCGGATTATCCCCGGTTGTCTTTCTGCCGGTGGAATCAGGCGCACAGCTGACTGCCATGGTTCAGGACAAGAAACCTTCCGGAGAGATGAAAGGCCGTCGGAAA
>JAKPRU010000049.1 GCA_029557025.1 Candidatus Omnitrophota bacterium
GTGGTCTTGCCTGCGCCGTTGGGGCCCAGGAGCCCCGTGATCTCCCCCCGCGAGACATCGAGGTCGATCTGATCCACGGCGCAGAAGCTCCCGTAAAACTTGGTCAGTTTCTCCACATGGATCATTCCATTCCTCCTTGACAGGTTCCCCCTCAGTGTACACCACGCGCGCAGCGTGTGCAGTAATATTCCGTCCGCCCCGACGGCAAGGCCGGTAAATCCGGCAGGTATTGATAAAAAAGATTTTCCCCGGTTTGTCAAGACCTGGAGAGCCGCTTTCCCGCGGAATGAAAATCATGGGAGAAATGTATCACGGAAGCACGCCGTCAGGCGCCACGGCCCTCGCAGGGGCCGGGGAGCAATGGCTTGCCGGACGGTTCCCCGAGAAGCCGGAACTCCTTGACACCGGCCAATCCATGGGACATAATTTGCGGTCTTGATGGATGATTCTCATGCATTGGACTTAAAAGGGAGTTCCCCGCTCGACACGCACATCTTCACCCGCCGGGCACGGAGTGCGCCCGCCGGGGCGGTAGGCGGGAAACGGCGAGCCTCTGCCGCGGTCAGTATTGAACTTGCGCGGATGCACATTCCATCCAATATCGACTTGATTGAATGTTGCCGCTTTTTATGCTGATATCATCATGGCGAGACGATATTCGATATAGTAATAGTTCGGTGACACACGAAATGAAAATAAGAGATCTGGGTTTTGACAAATGGTTCGAAGATCATTCCGATGAGCTCCACCAGGAGGGCTGCAGCTTTGCCCGCATATCCGCGGTCGACCGCGGCTCGTATCTTATAAGGAATGAATCTGGAGAAGTTCCGGCTGAGCTGACAGGGAAGCTTTCATATCAGATCGAGAGTTCCATGGATCTGCCGTGTGTTGGAGATTGGGTAACGGCGTACTATTACAATGATGACACAGCGGCTATTATCCATAAGGTATTCCCGCGAAAGACGTTCCTCAGGCGTAAGTCCGCGGGTGAAAAAGTCGACTACCAGATGATTGCAGCCAATATAGATACCGCCTTCATTGTTCAGTCATGCCACTTCGACTTCAATCCACATCGCCTGGATCGGTACCTGGTAATGGCGGCGGATGGACATGTTGAACCGGTTGTCGTTCTCACGAAAACGGATCTGATCCCACAAAGCGAACTGGATGAGAAAATCTCAATCATCGGCGCTGTTTCCAGAGCGAGAGTTCTTGCGCTGAGCAACGTCACCGGTATCGGGTTCGATGAGTTTCAGCAGATGCTTGTCCCCGGCAGGACTTACTGCCTTCTCGGTTCATCCGGTGTCGGGAAGACGACGCTCGTCAACCGCCTCATTGGACGGGAAGCCTTTCACACAAAAGCTGTCAGCGGCACAGGAGAAGGCACCCATACGACTTCCCGCCGGCAGC
>JAKPRU010000066.1 GCA_029557025.1 Candidatus Omnitrophota bacterium
GCCTCGGCCGCAGCGGTCGGCTCGTCGATAATCCGCCGGACCCGAAACCCGGCAATCATCCCAGCATCACGCGTGGCCTGACGTTGAGCATCGGTGAAATAGGCGGGGACGGTGATCACAGCCTGCTCGATGGATTGCCCCAGGTAGTTCTCTGCATCCGTCTTCAGTTTCTGAAGAATAATGGAAGAAATCTCCTGCGGCGTTCGTTGAATCCCATCGATATTCACACGATACTTCGTTCCCATCCGTCTCTTGATGGAGAACACCGTGCGATCCGGGTTCAAGGCCGCTGCCCGTCGGGCCTTTTTCCCAACAAGGATTTCTCCGTCCTCGGTAAAATGGACAACAGAGGGTGTCAGCCGATCCCCCAGATCGTTGGGGATGATGGTGGGCTTGCCATTGTCCATATACGCCATGACAGAATTTGTCGTACCAAGATCGATTCCCAGGATAATTCCCATACGCTACTCCTAAAGCGCACAGCCTATTGCGTCCCAGCTATAATTTATCATAAGGAAGGCATTTCCTCATACCCAATGTGCCGGGCAGGGAAATGCTCCGGGACTGACTGACTGACCTTAATCACGTGGAGACCGAGCAACAATGACTTTCGAATCACGGAGGATACGGTCCTTATATTGATATCCTTTTTCCACTTCCTCCACAATGGTGTTGTCTTCCACGGAAGGATCCTCCCGCACATCCACGACCTCGTGACAAGTAAGATCCAGCTTCTGTCCGACAGATTTTATCGTGGACAGCCCCTCCCGTTCCAGAGCTAACTGCAAATGTCGGTGAACTGCCTTGATGGCCTTGAACCAATTGGCAAGAACTTCGTCCTCCTCAAGATTCAGGCTGGAGGAATACTTCAAAATATTATCAAAAGCGTCAAGGATAGGGATCATTCGGCGCATCAGGTCCTCTTTGGAGTCTTTCCTGCGCCCGACCCGTTTGGGCACTTCGCCCCGCTCCAGCGCTTCAAGGCACGCGGAGAGGACATCCCGTTTGCGGTCGCTCCGGACCTCCAGGGGCATCTCCTCGATCGGAAATATCTCCTTGAGATCCGAACGGTCAGACTTGCCGAGTCTCCAACCGGGCATTGAGTTTTCCTTGCTCTATAGGTGTTCGACGATGCGAGCTTTTCGGCTCGATCAACGCAGATTTCCGAGACGTTTCGCCTCTCGGACCCCCTGCTTTGCAGCCTTGTTCCTGGGGTCGAGTTCCAGGATTTTCTCGTATTCCTTCAACGCAGCGGCGAATTTCCGCATCTCGAAATAGGTTTCCGCAATCAGCAGGCGCACTTCCAGATTTGTCGGGTCGAAACGAAGCGCATTTTTGAAGTGCGCCAAGGCCTGCTGGTGGATGTTTTGGCTGCGAAGACGTTTTCCAATTGTGATATTTCCCCGGATGATATGGTCCTTCACTTGGTCCTTGCCGCCACTGATTTTCAGAGCGCGGTTCCACATGTGGAAGGCCTCGTTGACCCGGTTTGTATTGAGATAGGCCCATCCGAGCTGGCACAGGAAATCGACATCGTCGCGGTACTCATCGAAGCAGGATTCAAAAGCGCGGACCGCTTGGGCCCAATTGCCCCGCTGCATACAGGCGTATCCCAAGTCTTTGCCGGATGCGCCCACCAAATCCTCAGAGACGTTTGTGGTTCCGCCCAGAAACCGCCCGCCGCTCTGTTTGTGTGCCGCCAGAATAAGCGCCTTGTAATATTCATCGTCAGGATGTTGACGGAGAACTCCGTGCCAAGCCTCCAGGGCCCTCTTCCACCATTTGTCCTGATTCTCCTCATCTCCTATTTTGCCGTAGGCAATTGCCAAGTTCTGAAACAGTTCCCCGTCGTGCATTTCCTCGGCCAGCGGCAGCCAAATCTTGATGGCTTCCTCCCAGTGTCCGGCCAAGGCAAGGTCGTAGCCTCGTTTCCAGCGCATCGCCCGCCAGTTATGAATGGTTTCCGTATCGCTGGGCCGATAGCGCAGAATTGTCTTGAAGTCTTCTTCCGCCTCTTCCCACCGTCCATGCTCTGCCAGATAAAGAGAACGCCCCCGCAGGATAGTAATGGCCTTCGCACGTTCCTGGTCAGAGAGTTGATCGAGGTTCCGGTCCCCCAAAATGGCTGAAAGTTGCTGATTTAATTTGAAATGGGACAACGGCTGTTCCGGGTAATCCGGATAATCGGAATACCGGAGACGCGGGGAAGGCGCAAGAATGGAGATATCCTCACGTGCTTTGGAAGCGGGATCCCTCAGAATATCGTAGGCAGTACGAACTTCAATGAATTCGTCGGGATGATATTCCGGTGAATACTTCTTAACCAAAGCGAAATAAGCCGCTTTGATCTCTTCCTCCGTGGCCCGACGGTCCACGCCCAGGACTTTGTATGGGTTTCGAGTAAGTGTGATATCTGTGCTGGTTTCAGTCTCGGCCATACTTCCGCCTGATGACAAACAAAAAGAATCCCTGCCCTCTTGACAGGTGAAAACATGCAATCTTAGCGTAAGGAACCGACTATTTCAACAGACTTCCCTACTGTAGAATACAATGTAGGTCAATTTGATCCGATCCGGGAGTGTCCCATGCTTGAACTTTCTCCCCAGAAATATACGGAATTGCTCTATTCCCAGCCGGTTTTGCTGCTGTCCTCGCGTGTCGGCTTGAAAGCCAATGTCATGCCGGTTTGCTGGTATGTGCCGCTCAGTTCCATGCCGGCGTTGATCGGGGTCTCGTTGACGCCCAGTTCCTACACATGCCACCTGGTGCAGGAATCCGGGGAGTTTGTGCTCGGCATCCCGGATGAGACCATGCTCAAAGAGATTCATTTCTGCGGGGTTCACTGTGGGATGGATGTCGATAAAATTCGACATTTGAAGTTGGTGACCCACCGTGCCCGCGATGTCAGTGCATTTCTGATTTCGGATTGCCTCGGTCAGATCGAATGCCGGGTTCGACAGGTGCAGTCCACCGGCGACCGGAAGTTCTTCATCTCCGAGGTGATGACGGTGACGGTTCAGCCGTTTGCCTGGAATAACGGCTGGACCGACGAGATTCGCTTGGTGCATTATCTGGGTGGATTGGACTATCGGATTGGAAACGAGGTTGTGCGAGTTGAGGGAGTGCATCCGGGATATGTCCCGCCGGAGCGCTAGGAACAATTCACGAACTGCCTCTGCGGGGCGGCCAAATCCCCAGATCTTTTTCACCAAAGACTTGGGCCTCGTAAGTGTAAATCTCCGTCTCCGGGTTTTTCCAGGCATTTCTGGACAAACCGGCTTTTCGGCAGGTCTGTTCCAGAAAGGTCTGACGATCCCAGCCTTGGCCTGCGCCGACCTGCGGCAACAAGGTCCCATGCCGTTGAGCCTCGAAAGGCGATTTCCCCACGATGTATAAACCGTGGCGGCCTACCTGGATCTCCTCGATATTTCGGACGCGGTGCATCGGTGTCAAGACAGATATCTCGATGTCCAGTTCCGTGATTTCATCAGACGATACCGGCAGAAAACGGCTGTCATTAAGCGCCGCCTCTCGTGCCATAATGGCAACCAATTCCAGAAGCGGGATGTCATCGGGTTCAAATCTTCCCAGGCAACCCCGAAGTTCCTCCTGGCGGTGAAGTGTAACAAAAACACCGCATTTTCTGGCCACATTTCCGAGAGGCTCCGCGATTTCACAGATCGCACCGCTTACGGCTGCCCGGACAGCATCTCGGGCAACACTCAGCAACTGCCGCTGCTCCGACTCGGTCAAGAAGGAACTTTCTTCCGACATTGCTTTTCTTCCCCCTTTCAAGAGGGATCATTCTTCCGGCGTTGAATCTTGCTTCCGCCGTGAGCGATATACGGCCAAAGAACCGTAGCCCACTACCTCATCTCTGGAACCATAGGTGGAATCCCCTGAATTGCGGTAGGCCAGGATTTCGGCACGATCCGCACCCAGGTTCCTGGCAGCACGCAAAGCCACCAGGACCGCACCGGCGCCACAAAGAACACAGTGCAACCCCCGTACCGGTTCACGCGCCAATTCCGCCAGACGCTGTCGAATATGCTCTTCATCCAGAGTGACAAGCGCCTGGAGAGCCTGTCGATCAATTCGAACCGCATCCTCGTAAGGCGGGTAGTGAGTCATATCCGACGATGCAATCAGGACGGCTTTCTTCTCAGGGTGATTCTGCAGAACGGACGCAATCCCATCCCCGATCCGTTTGCCCAATTCCGGGTCTTGCCCGCCGATCAGGATTTCGACGAAACGCGCCCCCGGGAGAGCGGTTTGAATAAATGGAATTTGCATTTCGGCGGAGTTCTCCGGGCGGCCGAAAGTCCCTGTATGAGCGGCCTTGATGTAGGGCAAATCGGGAATGGCCTGCCGCAACTCCGTCACCAGATCGCGGTCGATATCGATTTGCCCCAAGGGTGTTTCACAGGCTTCTATGTCCAGGATTGAGGCTTCCGCTGCACCACTATGGCAGACTGCGAGAATAATTGCCGTGTCGATTCCTCTGCCCTGCAAGGCACGATACGAGTATCCCGCTACCGGCCCGGAAAAGGTATAACCCGCATGAGGCGACAGAACCGCAAGAATCTCATCGGAGGTCTCGGGCACTTTCGCTTGATTGAGATAAGATCGTATTTCGGTTTGCAAAGCCCGTGGATTGCCGGGATACCATTGACCCGCAAGAGCGGCGCGTTTAATCGATGACATGATATCTCTCTCTGCTTTTCGGGGGCGAGACACCGTTACTGCTTTTGTCCCCTTTTCTTTCCGGAGGCGCAACACCTTCGCTCCTGCATTATTCTGCCTTCTTCCGGCGAAAGCCGGAATCCGGGGTATGACGAGCAAAGTGCCGTATTGACCGATCTGCCGTTGTGTATGATACCAGCTGGAAGACCGAAAGAAAGAAGGAGACAATCCGGCATGCCGTATTCCGTCCGTCTCATCAACAGGGATTATTCATGGTTGCGGCACCTCCCTTGGGAGAACGATCCCGCGGCATGGACATCGGCAGGGGCACAGGTGATCAAGAAGTCCAAATCCCGGTTTGTCTTTTTCTGGGAAGGAGAATCGCCGGTTTTTATTAAGCGCTATTTGTCGCGTCGTTGGACAACACAGTGGTTGTCCTGGCTGGTGGGGGTCAAATCGGCCCGCGAGGCAAGAGTCCTTCTAAAACTGCGCCGGTGTGGCATCCCCACGCCGGAACCCTATGGGGTGGTCGCGCCATGGTTCCCGGTGGGGCCGGTTTCGAATTACCTGATTCTGGAACCGTTGCGGGGCCGGAACCTTCATACGGTCATCCGGGAGTCACCGGAGAAGATGGAACCGGTCGCACAGAAACTCGGTTCTCTTCTTGCGCAGATGCACGCGGTTGGATTCTTCCACAATGATACGAACCTGCACAATTTTCTCCTGGATGAATCCGAAGACATACTGTACGCAATTGATGTGGATGGCGGCTGGTTTCCGCTCCCTCTGCTGATGTATCACCGCCGGAAGAACGTCTATCAAATCTTGCGGTCGGGCCGGGGATGTTGCACAAACAAGGAATGGGAAGCGCGTTTTTGTCGGGCCTATGCCGAATCGGCTGGAGTCCGGCCGGAGGCCATTGCGGCGCTGTAGAACTGCTCGAAGAGATCGGCGATCCGTTCAGGGGTATGTTGCCGTTCCGCTCGCAGTCGTCCCTGCCGCCCCATTTCCCGCAATCGCTCGGGAAATGCAATCAGGTCAAGAATATCCCGCGCCAGTGCGTCCGGTCGTTCATCGCGACAGATCACACCGTTTACTCCATCCTCAATCAGGTCTACCAGAGCGCCGATCGGCGAAACCAGGCTGGGTATTCCGACAGCCATTGCCTCCAATACGGTTCGGCAAGTGCCATCGGAACCGGGACGCAGATAAATCAACAGGTCCATCGCCGCAACATGCTGGGGGAAATCATCCGTATGATATCCGCCGAAAATGACGGAATCCACCAAGCCCCGTTCGATCACCAGGCGACGAATTTGCTCCTCATTTTCACCGCGTCCGATCAGAAGGAGACGCGCATCCGGACGGGTTTGAACCACATGCGCCCAAGCTTCTACAACCAGATCATGGCGACGGTACGGTTGAAACCGGGAAATCATCCCGGCCACGGGAGCCTCTGTGGGAATGTTGAATCGCCGGCGCACGGATTCACTGTCCAATCCGGGATGAAATCGTTCGATATCTACAAGACCTGGGAGAACCCAGCAGGCTTCTTGTCCGATCATCCGCTCATGGATCATTCGGTCGCGTGTCGCCGAGGAGACGCAGAGGACCCCTTTGACACGCCTGTAAATGTAATCGGAGAGCGGATCTCTCGGCGGCGGCTGATCTTTAAAGATACTCGCCACAAGAGCAGTGGCGGTGCGGCAGGACCCGCAGGCGAATGCGACAAGCGCCAGATCATGGGGAAAATGGGCGTGGATGATATTCCATTCTCCCTTGCGCATGAACCTGCGCAAGGTGCGAATATCCGAAAGATTATCCAACAAATTCAGATGCCGATTCAGGCGCATTTGCGGCACAAGGCGCAACCCGTGTTCCTCGGCCAGAGCGCCTAATCCTCGTTGCCCCTGCTTTTCGCGACTGGTGAAAACCGGCCCTCGACTGGACAAACGAAACCGTGGCG
>JAKPRU010001256.1 GCA_029557025.1 Candidatus Omnitrophota bacterium
GACTGCATTGTAATGGACCCGCCATATTACGACAATGTGATGTACGCGGAATTGGCGGATTTCTTTTATGTGTGGCTGAAACGGACAGCGGGATTGCTGTACCCGGAAGCGTTTGTCGATTACCTGACGGATAAGGACCGGGAAGCGGTGGCGAACCCGGCGAAGTTCAAGGGGAAACGGAAAGCGAAGGACCTGGCGGGAGAAGACTATCAGCGGCGAATGGCGGCGATTTTCAAGGAATGCCGACGGGTTCTCAAGCCGCACGGGGTGATGACCCTGATGTTTACCCACAAGGCGAGCGGCGCCTGGGACGCGGTCGCCACGGGCCTGGTGGAGGCGGGATTTGTGATTACCGCATCCTGGCCGGTGAACACCGAGGCGGAAGGCAGTATGCACATCAAGGAGAAATCCGCCGCGAAAAGCACGATTTTCCTGGTGTGCCGCGTTCGCGAGACCCGCCCCGAAGAGAGCGATGCCGTGTACTGGGAGGATCTGGAACCGAAAGTGGCGGACGCGGTACGCCGCCGAATCGCCGAGTTTCAGAATGCCGGAATCCGGGGAGTGGATCTGTACCTGGCTTCATTCGGCCCGGCGCTGCAAGTGTTCAGCGAGGCCTGGCCGATAAAACGGGGCCGTGCCGTTCAACAACCCTCCGGTCTTTTGTACGAAGAATTCGATGCTTACGGGGTCCGTCCGGAAGATGCGCTGGACGCCGCCCGGCGGGAAGTGAAACAATGGCGCATGGACCAACTCGCCACCATCAAGCGTCAACACCATCTGGACCCGGTGACCGAATGGTTTATTCTGGCCTGGGATGCCTTTCGAGCGCCTCGCTTTCCGGCGGATGAAGGGCTGAAACTGGCGCGGGTGGTCGGTACGGACTTCGACTCCGATATCAGGAACCGTCTCTGCGAAGTGAAGGGCAGTGACGCGATCCTCTGGGACAGCAGCTTTCGCAAACGGAAAGGGAGACTGGGTCCGGTGGGTGGCGCGGTGATGCTGGATACTCTGCACCAGGCGGCGGCATTGGGGATTGAGCAGAATACCGGCGCGGCGAAAGAGTTGATCGATCAGGCCGGACTCGTGGATGATGCGACTTTCCTGACGGCGCTGGAGGCGTTGCTGAATGTGCTGCCGCCAGGTGGGTCCATGGCGAAAGGGAAATCCGAAGATGTCCCCGTGACAGGTGCATCCAACGATTTCGAGGCGCTGGAGAAACTGCGACGTTTGGCGTTTACAGAAAAGGTTCCTGCACCGCAACAGGCGATGTTGTTTTGAGAGTACGGAAAGGAGTGCCATACGATGAAGAACGTGGTTCTCGAAATCCCCGACGATCTGCTGGCATCTCTGAAGGTTCCCCCGCAGGAAACCGAGTCTCGTCTGCGAACGGAACTGGCAATCCGTCTCTATCAGAAAGGGCTGCTATCGTTCGGGAAAGCAAGACAGCTCTGCGATATGAGCAAATGGGAATTTCATATTCTTCTGGGAAAGGAAGGGATCTGTCGAGGCTATGATTCCGAAGAACTCCAGGAAGATTTGGCGATTCTGGAGGGACTCGATTGAGAGCGATATCTAATTCCTCCGTTCTAATTGCGCTGAGCACGATTCAACGGGAAGGGTTGCTGATTCAACGTTTTCCGGAAGGTGTCCTTGTGCCCAGATCCGTCTGGCATGAAGTGGTCGAACAGGGAAGCGGACAGAAAGGGGCAGATCGAATCTCGGGAGTGCCATGGATTACTGTGCTGGACGCGAAAGACACAGGATTGGTTTCTTTTCTTCGGCTGTATCTCGACGAGGGAGAGGCGGAAGCCATTGCCCTATTTCGGGAAGTGAAAGCAGACGTGCTGCTTCTGGATGAGAAAGATGCAAGGAGAGTCGCTCGGCATAATGGTTTTCCGGTACTGGGAACGGTCGGGATTCTGGTCTGGGCGAAGAGGGCCGGATTGA
>JAKPRU010000075.1 GCA_029557025.1 Candidatus Omnitrophota bacterium
GCTCCAAAGCGTGGTGGATACGTTCACAAACGCCAAGGGGGAAACGAGAATGGAAGCAGTTCGCACATCTATTACGAGCGCAGCCAGTGCCATGGCGACCATACCGAAGGCAAAACCCAGCGTACCCTGGACCACTGCAGCACCGAATGCTATCAACAACAGTATGAAGAAATCCTGGCTTCCTAAAAACACGTACTCTCCTAACCCCCGGAATTGCCGACATCAATTCTGAGCACAACCGCAGGATCGATTTCATCCGCACAGATTTCGAATGCTTCACCTGACTCCAGCGCGAGCAAATCGAATCTCACGGCCGGGTATTCGATTCCATCAACCCGCACAACGCAACTCCCCTGGGCCACCAAGAGGAGAACTCCGTTCGGTGCGCGCTCCAGCTCAGTGGCTTCCCCCCGAGCGAAAAACCTGACCTTTGCACGGTACGACCCGTAAGTGACAGGGAGATTCGCCAGGAGTTCCGCCTGGTCGTTTCCATCGGGGAGGTCGTGCAAAGAAACGTGCCGCATTGTTCGCTCCGTCAGAAAGACTTTCTAATCCGTATTGTTCGGATATTCACCTATCCCATTTCCTCTATCCGCACATGGCGCCGCTCTTCCGCGGAACGATATACTGCTTTGACGATGGCTACGTCACGACGTCCGATTTCGCCGGGCACAGGGACCGGAGCGTCCTCAAGAATCGCGCGGACGAAGGCGGCATGCTGGTCGTATTTCCCGGCGAATCTGGCCTGCCGTGGCCCGTAATCTGCGGGGTCGAGCACCGTCATCTCTTTGCCACCCCTGGGGGCGTATTTGATGATATCGCCGTCCCAGGGAAGCTCGGACCACAGGAACGTCTGCCCCGCAGTCATCACCAGAGATCCCTTTGTTCCGTAAAGGGCAAAAAGCCCTCCCTCAGCCGCGTACCCCGCCTCGAACGAACCGTACACACCTCCGCGGAATTCCGCAACAGCATGGGTCAGATCATCCCCACCGATCGAATGT
>JAKPRU010000097.1 GCA_029557025.1 Candidatus Omnitrophota bacterium
CACGCCTCATCCTCATTTCCTGGAGCAATCGTCCGCATCCGAACAGCACGCCGCGTTCATCGTTGCCGACAACAAACACCGTGGGCGCTTTGCGGCCCTCTGTGAGAACGAAAATCCGGTAACCCTCCGCGCCTTCTTTCACCGGACGGTCGGCGAGAGCCTTGGCAAGCGGCCCGGCAAACGCCTTAAGGGACGAAGATGGTCCTACGGCTACGACCGGCACAGAATCATCCGGCCACTCGTGGACGACCTGCCACCGGACCATGGTTCGCTTCTCAACCTCTTCGACCAGCATTCGCACAGCGGTGTTCTCGGCCTTTGTGAGATCCGACGGACAGACCACAACGGCCTGCCGGAGGTCCAGGGGTTCCGCCGCCATGGCCTGAGCGGACAGAAATCCCAGAGTCAATGGGAGCGAAAAAATGCACGTTATGCAGGAGGATTGAAGTGTCTTCATTGTCGGACTCCAAAACGATAGGGATTGATCACGGACCATTCGACGAATATTCCACAATATCTGATTATCAAGCCTGGAGGGCGGATGTCAATAGACAACATCATACAAATAGATTCTGCCATGCCTGACAGGTCTGGTGCATTCAACCCCTCTCTGTCTCCCCCAATCTTTGGGGGAAAGGTTCCTCCCCTGAAGATCGGGGGAGGTTAGGTGGGGGTTGACCGGATATCGCAAGACTCCTTGACGTGACGGTTGTGCGAGAGATTTCTCAGGAGACTTGCCATCCCATCGCTCCTCCCTACGGCATTGACATCTGTGACATTCAGGAGGTATTTTCGGACCGATTGAAGGCGGGGATGATCCCCGCAACAACGCCGGACAGAGACGAAACACTTTTCCTCGAGAAGGATATCCGATGAAGACCAAATCCCAATTCATACCAATTTGTATGACATTATTTGCCGGAATCGTTTTGTGGGTTGTTTTGTTGTTCCCGTGTGCCGTTCCCGGTTTCGGTCAGTTTTCAGGGGGCAAAACCATGGACATACCGGATTCCTCGGTTGGGACACTGTTTCCCTTTGTAAAAAAGATCGCGGAACGAAATCCCGTTCCCAAGTATCGTTTCCTGCGCGAGGAGTTCACCAGCCCGGAGATGTGGCGTCGTCAGGCGCAGCCGCTGGTGATGGCGAACCTGCATTACGAACCGGCCCCGGTGGACCCGAAACCGGAAGTGATAGAAAAAATCGACCTTGGGACGCACAGTCGAGAATATATCCGGTTCAACACAACACCCGAAAGCCGGATATCAGGCTACGTGTTGGTTCCGAAGGGGGAAGGTCCGTTTCCGGCGCTGGTCGCCCTGCACGACCACGGAGCTTTCTACCTGTGGGGAAAAGAAAAACTGGTCAAATTGGAGAGCGAGCATCCGGCCCTGGTGAAATTCCGTGAGACCTGTTACGGCGGAGTTGCCATCGCGGATGAACTGGCGAAACGCGGGTATGTGGTGGCCGTGATCGACATGCTGTATTGGGGCGAGCGTCGAATGCTGCTTCCCGGAGACCCGAAGGGATACCTGACACGCAGCCAGGATCTCACCGAGGAAGAGATCGTTCAGTTTAACCGGCGATCCGCCATGAATGAGCAGATTTTCGCGCGCACCCTGATGGCCGCCGGGACAACCTGGTTCGGGGTAATCCACTGGGATGACCGGAGAACCGTGGATTACCTGTTGACACGCCCGGAAGTCGATCCGAACCGCATCGGTTGTGTAGGGCTTTCGGTGGGCGGATACCGCGCGGTGCATCTGACTGCCCTGGATGACCGAATCCGCGCCGGTGTGGGGGTGGGCTGGATGTGTACTTATGGCAGCATGTTGCAAAAACACATTCCGAACGGAATCGGGCTGACCAAGATTATCCCCGGAACCTATGAATACCTGGACCTGCCGGATATCGCCGCGCTTTCCATGCCGCGTCCGTTGATGGTCATCAACGGAACCAAAGACGGGCTTTTCCCGTGGGAGGGGGTAGAAAATGCCTTTCAGATTATTCGGGACTCCTACCAAAAGGCCGGTATCCCCGAACGATTTCAGGCGGTAACATACGATGGCCCGCATGAATTCAACCCGGAGATGCAGCAAGTTGCATTTGCCTGGCTCGACCGCTGGGTAAAAAATCCCGAAGGAAATTGAGCGTTCGAACGAACCGTCCCACGGTTATTCTTTCTCCCATTCCCCCAGGAACGCGTTTAATCCCGTGTCGGATGCCTGTTTGTAGAAAAACTCCATCGCATCCATCAATCGGATCTCCCCACGCCAGAATGGGAAATTGCCCAGTTGCTTGACTACTCCGGCCGGGACACTCGGAATGTGAACCTCGCCGAAAAAGTCCTCGGCAGGCTTCTCGATTCTCCAGAAGAGATCGGGGTCCGCCGGAAGCGGTTCCTCGGGGACAGTAATTTCTTCCGGCTCTTCGGTTTCCGGTTCGGTCGATTCCTGGTGACTTTTGGACAGCTGGACCAGCATTTCCTCCCGTGACAGACCACGCATTTTGAAAATAAGAAACGGATCGCGATCAAATTCCTCTCCCAACAGATAAAACACGGCGGCGATATGCTTACAGGGATTGGACCAATCCGGACAGGAGCATTCCGTGGTGAGGTCTTTGTACCGGGAAGGAAACAGAGTCAGTTTCATCTCATCGAACACGGATTCGATCTCCGGCGGCATTTCGCCCGCGGCAAGTTTGGCGGCGAAAATCGGCTGCCGGGCAAACGCCTCCACGAGAGATTTCCATTCCTCATCACTCAACACCTTCACGGTGATCTCAACGGAATAGGGGCGAACCTGGGAACCCTGCACTTTGGCCTCCACCTTGCCCCGGCTGATGTCGATGGACAGTACTTGTCCGCGACGCGCGTAAGACCGCCCGCGAGACAACCGCTCCCCGATCTGAAAACTCTCCAGCACCTGCACCCATCGTTTAGCCCACCAGCTTTCTCCGAATGCGCCCCGCTTCGTCTGAGCCTTAATGCCGCCCTTTGCCTCTCGTGCAGGAGGATAATAGTCATACTCATAGCCATAGTTTCCATATCGTCGCTTTTTTCTGCTCATAAGGAACTCCATTCGGTACGGACTGCTTTCGGGCTATTCTGCGACGGCGTCCCGGCTGAGTTTGAACAGATCCTTGAGTTCAGCCGTCGAGAGTTCAGTCAACCAGCCTTCGCCGGTTCCAACAACGCCTTCCGCGATTTCCTTCTTACTTTCGATCATCTGATCGATCCGTTCTTCCATGGTTCCGACACAGAGAAACTTGTGTACCTGAACATTCTTCGTCTGGCCGATACGGAACGCCCGATCGGTTGCCTGGTTCTCCACGGCGGGATTCCACCATCGGTCGAAATGGAACACATGATTGGCACGCGTGAGATTCAGGCCGGTTCCTCCGGCTTTGAGCGAAAGAACGAAAATGCTCGGCCCGTTCTCACTTTGGAACCGCTCGATCATCGCATCCCTGCTTTTCTTCGCGACCTGGCCGCACAGAAAAAGGACTTCCTGCCCGAACTGATATTGAAGATACTCCCGCAAGAGCGTTCCCATTGCCGCGAATTGCGTAAAAATCAGAGTTCGATCGCCGACCGCGAGAATCTCCTCCAGCATTTCGGTCAGTCTGGCCAGCTTACCGGATCGTCCGGGAAGGGCGGACCGGTCTCCCAGAAATTGGGCCGGGTGGTTGCAGATTTGTTTGAGCTTGGAGAGTACGGCCAGGATCAGGCCTTTCCGCTCGATTCCTTGTGCGGAGTCCAGGGCACTTTCCATATCTTCCACGACCGCTGCATACAGAGAAGCCTGTTCTTTGGTCAGGTTGCAGAAGACTTTCATTTCCATCTTTTCGGGCAAATCCGCGATGATGGATCGGTCCGTCTTTAACCGCCGAAGAACAAATGGGCCGGTGAGACGTTTGAGCCGCAGGACCGCTTCTTGATCGCGCAAAGCCTGGATAGGAATAAAGAATTTCTTTTTGAATTCCTCTCTTTTTCCAAGGAGGCCTGGATTGAGAAACTCCATAATCGACCACAAATCGCCGACATTGTTTTCCACAGGTGTTCCGGTCAGGGCGATACGATATTCCGCCTGCAACGCCCTCGCCGCTCTGGACTGTTTTGTATCGGCATTTTTGATGTTTTGCGCTTCATCCAGGATGATTCCCGACCACGAGACACTTTTGAACATCTCAAAATCCCGGTACAGAAGGGAATAGCTGGAAATGACCAGCGCGTTTTTCTCCGCTTCGTGCTGGAATCTGTTCCCTTTATTTCGCGCGTTTCCGTGATGAATCATCGTGGGGAGATCAGGCGTGAACCGCGCGGCCTCTTTTTCCCAGTTGTTCATAACGGAGGTAGGGCAGACCAGCAGAACGGGCTTCTTGCCGTTGGTATGCCGATCATGCTGAATCAGCGCCAACGCTTGAATGGTTTTTCCCAATCCCATATCGTCCGCCAGACAGGCCCCCAATCCCCAGCGACGCAGGAATCCCAGCCAGGAATACCCCCGCACCTGGTAGGGCCGCAATGTGCCCTGGAATCGCTCCGGACACTCCAACTCAGAAAATGCCGCTCTTCCGTTCAGTCGGTCCAGGAGAGCGGCAATCGCCCCTTCTGCCGTGACTGTGCCGGTTTCGAGTTCCCATGGGCCGGGCGTTCGACCCAACGACAGTTGAATCGCATCCCTCACCGTTCCTTCGCTGAGCGACGCGCTTTGCAAAAACTTGAGGGCTTGCGCAATGTCATCGGGATGCAGATGCACCCACTGCCCGCGAATCTTGACGAGCGGCGTCTTCAAACGGGCCAAATCTTCCAGTTCCTTCAAAGAAATCTTTTCCTCTCCAAGGGCGATCTCCCACTCGAAGTGAACCAGATCGTCCATAGACAAACCCCCGCCGCCCGTCATGGCGGGGCTTTTAACATGTGCGGAGGCCGAGAAGCGCGGCTGAACACCCTTTCGTACCCACCAGGACGGAAGCAGCAACCCGAATCCCATCTGGTCCAGGACAACCGCCTCTTGTGTTAGAAACGAATAGGCCTGCTCGGTTCTCAGTTCATACCCCGGCGGGTTGGATGAACGCAGACTGGACTCGATATGACGGCTGATTCGAGACGCCCGCCCCAGCGAAAACAGAAGATACTCGTTCGGATTGAACTTTCTTCTTTTGAACAGGGAGGATTCCCGCCCTTTGGGTTTCCACGCATTTTCCGCCGGGATCAACAAACTTGGGTCTCTCGTGTCCTGGAGCAGGTACCGAACATACCAGGTGTCGCCTTTCGCCGACTCGTCCTGTCCTTTGGAATCGCCTTCGACAGGTTCTTCCAAGCGAAAACACAATCGAAACGGAGATTCCTCGGTATACGCGGAAGGTCGCTGCCATTCACGAATCTGGCCGGCCAGCTGCGCCAATTCGGGGCCGTCCTCTTTCAATAAACCGTCTTCCGACCAGAGGGCGTGAATCCACCGGTCGTGGAGACTGTCGAATGACGCTGTCTTTGATAGCCCTGCCGGAGCAGGCCGTCCTGAATCGCGCTTCCTCGAGAATCGAACCAGGAAATCCACCACCCGGTTCAGAAATGCCGTCAGCAAAGCGGCGGAGGAAACATCGGGCGCGATTTCGTGATCCCGAGTCAGTGCGCGACATGCCGGGGGCATTGCCCGGGCCGATTGCTGAAACGTCTGTGCGGCGTTTGCCAGGATCAACGGACGCCAGCAGGCACGCCAGGAATCGTTTTCTTGGACCAGGTCCGGCAGGAATTGCTGCCGAGCCACCAGGCTGCCTGAGAAACGCATCATGTTCGACCAGAACCGCAAATCTGATCCCACCAGAATGCCGGGCGCCGCCAAGTCCGCATTCATCAACCGGCAGAGAAGGAATGCGACATCGGAGAAGGAAATCTCCACACTCGTGATTCGCCAAGCCGCCAACTCCCATGTCCCGCGAGAGGGAAGATCAGCAATAATGCGATTGGATACCAGGGGAACTTTCCCGCAACTCGGCAACCAGACATAAAGCATCTCGACCGATTTCTTTGCAAGACGCATCTCCATAGCGGCGGTCCGCAATGCCTCTTTGAGATGCTCAAGCCCCGCATCGTACGGGAAAATCTGAACTTCGGCTTGTTTCCCCGCCTTCCGGCCCTTTGAAAGAGGTTGGTCTGTCTCCCGCGCGTTACGCTCGCCCCAGAGAAAAAACCGATTCTCGATCATACTTCCATGGAGAACGATCATGGTCTCGACCCTTTTCTACACGATAATCCGGGGAATCCTACTTACTTACGTTCCCTCATCCCGGCGCTCTGCCGGTGAGAGAGGGGGAGATTTAAGATACCTTTCGAACAGTTCCCAAGTCCGCAATGCAGTCTGCTCCCATGAAAAGAGGCGTACACGGCTGTAACCCCGCGCGCGATATTCCAGACGAAGGTTTTCATTTTCCAGGAGGCGAAATACCCATTCGGAGATGGCCTCCGCATCCTGGGGTGGCAAACAAACCACTGCATCTCCTGCCACCTCCGGCAGAGATCCCGCATTCGATGTTACCACCGGAACCCCGCAGGCCATCGCTTCGAGAACCGGCAATCCGAATCCCTCATAAAGACTCGGAAACAGAAACACGGCGGCATTGCGATAGAGTGTCCGCAAGACGATATCATCCGCATCCTGAATCCAACGGATACAATCGGAGCGGCGGCGAATTCTCCGGACAATTTTATCGCACAGCCAACCGGGCATTCCGGCGATCACCAGGCGCAAATCCGGCCTTGTTACTCTCAGCCGATCCAGGACATCGAGGATGGTCCGGTAATTCTTGCGTGGTTCAAGTGTCCCCACCGTGAGAAGATATCCCGGTTTCAACCCGAGGCTCTGTAAAATCTGCTCTTCTTCTCCGACGGGCGGTTCCTGCTGAAAAAACGGATCGACCGCTTCGGGAATCACCGTAATCCGTTCAGGGACCGCTCCCAGAAGGTCCACCGCATCCCGGCGTGTAGACTCAGAAACCGCAATAAGCGCAGCGGCTTTCCGCCCCGCTCGACGCAGCGCCGCTTCCCAATACCAGCGATACTTTGCAGGTTGAATTTCGGGATACCTCAAAAATCCCAAATCGTGCAGGGTCACGATTCTGGGGACTTTCAGAAATCTCGGAACGACGGTCAGCGGCGAGAAAAACAGATTCAAATCCATTCGCGATGCGCGGATAGGCAGGAGAATATGATCCCACACAGGCCGGGCAACCATCGCCGAAGAACATGTCAAGACGACACTGGAAATCCGCGCCGCTCCTCCAAGTTCCGCCAGAGTGGAAGGCTCTATGGAGCGATGGGTGAATAGCGTCAGTCGGAAATCCTCCCGGCACCGCAGTAGAAACCGAAGCAGAAGCCGAGTATACACCGCAACACCTGTGTGACGTTCCGCCAATACGCGCCCATCTACACCGATATGAAAAACCCCGCGTTCCGTCACCGCGATTCCTCACAGACGTTGATTTCACTGAGAAGGTACTTTACGATTTTAGCGGAAGCCGTGCAGGTTGGCTTGACCCGATGAATGGAGAACTCTCGTGAATCCCGAAGAAGAAATCCGTCCTTCCGAAGAAATCCCCCAAGAAACGGATCAGTCCGAGCCGGAACCGTTTGGCTGGGAGTTCCATAAAAGGCCGCTGCTGATCGCTCTCATTTTGACAGTGGTCTTTTATGCCTTTGTGTTTTTCTTCGTCAATTTCTAAGCGTAAGTTCCACTCAAGCAAAACACTTGCGCCGGCAGTTCCACCGAGCGATGCGGCGGCATCGGTGCCGCTGAAATAACCAGGATCCAGCTGATCGCAATCATCGCAACACCGAACACACGGATTTTCCAATCCTGTGCCAGAATAAAGACCTTCAAAGCCTGTAGTCCTGCCACCGGCGCAACCAGGGCGATTAATCCGGTAATACACATAAGGAGGGAAAAACCGGTATTTACCGCAACGTAGGTTCCGTACTCACGCGCACACCAGCAGAACAGCCCCAGCAGGATCAATCCCTTCGCCAGGACCTGAACTTTGTGCCGGCAATGATTGATCCAGGCAAACTCCCGGATTATCTCGGGCCAGACAAGGGAAAAAATCCCGATCGTGAATAGAAAAGAACACGGGATCAGATAAATATCCGTGACCATGATCGGACCGTGGGGCCTCCCGGAGGCTGGCGGTATTCCGGCATCATTCCCATGCGGGGCAGATCACTGTGCCAACGCCTGCTCCAACCCCTGGGCGAGAACATCCTTGGGCGTAGACCCGACCCACTTGTTCACTTCTTTCCCCCCTTTGAAAATCACAATGGTCGGGACACTCATAATGCCATACCTCACGGCCAGTTCCTGGTTCTTATCCACATCGACTTTCGCGACTTTGGCCCGCCCAGCGAAATCTTGCGAAAGTTCGTCGATCAAAGGTGCCAGCCGCTGACAGGGACCGCACCATTCCGCGCTGAAATCCACCAGCACGGGGACCTTGGACCGAACCACTTCCTGCTCGAAATTACCGCCGAGAATATGAATGATCTCTGACATCCGTTCCTCCTGATGAGACTTATTCTGCTGTTCTGCTCGGATAAAGCCCATTCCCCGAAAAAAAGTATAATGATCGGAACGGGGCCATACAAGCGAAGCGATTCACACGGCGTCGTCACAAATCACAGTGCAGCCCCCGGGTTGAGATCGGCCCTCCGGCAGTAGCCAGTGTATAATGATCCTTAATAGTATTGGTCCGGGTGGAGTACATCGCGAACAGACCGGCGAGCCGATTACGGAGTGCATCGGCGGTTTGCGCAGGCTAACTGAGTCCAGATTCCATGGCGTGCCATCTGCGTTTTAACGCCGCCCCGGTGCCGGAAATAACCTTCCTGACCGCTCGCCTGCTGTATTCACCGATGCAACCATTCGCTGAATTACAATTCCTCCTTTTCTCTGGTATAACCATCACCAAGACTATCCCGTCGGAGGAATTGACCGATGCGGTTGTCAATTTCTTTTATCCGTGTTTTTTTCAACATTTTTCTTATTTTATCCTTTCTTGTATGTTTGTTTCCAACTCTTGCAGAAAATTACGAGCCGGTGCAATGGATTACACAATACCGATTTGCCGAAATCCCCCGTGGAACCGCAACGGTGGTCTCCGCTCATGCTTCCCTGCCGGATTTCGCTGTAATTCCCGCTGCGACAGACCTTCAGCTGGTCCGTGTTTCGATGGCCTTGTGAAGGTGTGGAATATGAGGCCCAACAGGTCCTCGCCGCCAATCTGTATCAGATCGGGCTGTCTTGGGCCGGTACGATTATCTGGGATGATGTACGGAGTGCAGAATTTGTCGCGGGTCTGCCGGAATTTGATCCGGATCGTATTGCAGCGGTCGGATTGTCTATGGGTTCTAATCGTACCTGGCATCTGACTGCCGCGACGGACCGTGTTTGTATGGGGGCCGCCATCTGCTGGATGGGTACAACGGAGGTTTTGACTCAGCCGGGTAATAATCAAACCCTGGGATATTCCGCTTTTTCCATGCTGCATCCCGGTCTCCGGCTCGCGTTGGACTATCCTCACGTTGCCTCCATCGCCTGCCCGAAACCGATGCTGTTCTTTAACGGAGACCATGACGGGCTGTTTCCAATTCTCTGCGTTGAAGCGGCTTACAAGATCATGCGCGCGGTATGGGAATCACAAAACGCCGGGATCGCCTGGTCACGAAAACCTGGCCGGTTCCGTATTTGTTCAATTGTGAAATGCGGGAGGAGGTATTTGCCTGGTTCGACCGATATCTTCTGAAATTATCGCCATCCATGTCCGAATGAATCAGGAATCATAAACAGATCGTCCCTGCTCCTGCCGGGAACCGACAGGAGCAGGGACGACTAATTGACATCTCTCAGATTGAAGTCTGAGACACCAGCTTATTTCTCCTTTGCGGCAACCTTGTGAGCGACTTTCCGGGCTGTGCGGCGGGCAGGAGTCTTCTTTCTCGCGCCGGTAGCACGTACTCTTCCGCCCCCCTGCGGGAGAATGGTGTCGATGAGTTTCTCACCGGCGGCATTGATGCGGAAACTGCCACGCTCTTTGCCTTTGTCCAGGTAGCCAAGCCGACGGGTATTATTGAGGGTCTGATTGGGGTTCTGGAATTTGCCGCGCCCGGATTCTTGAGCGGCCCTCTGTAAATCTTCCCCGTTAATGTCGTCTTTCCGCTGTCCCGGGGGAGCGGCATGACGGAAATAGTAAGCGACGGCGGCGGCGAACTGGACATCGCTTCGCGGTTTTTTCTGCGCCATGAAAGCCTGAATACTTCCAGGGGTGCCGGTGACGGCCGGGGCTGGTGTCGCAGCGGCTACCGCGGCCGG
>JAKPRU010000105.1 GCA_029557025.1 Candidatus Omnitrophota bacterium
CGAGGCGTGCCATGCAGGAGGCCAGCGGGAATCAGGTTCAGGCGGCGAAACTGCTTGGTGTGTCCCGGAATACTCTGCGTCAGCGGCTTGGATTGAACCGACCCTCGGAATCCCAAAGTGAGAGATGAGAAATGAGATCGAAATCTTTCGGCGACAGTCCGTTCATAAAAGCCGCTCAAACCCTGGAGCCGCGCGTGCTTCTTTCGCTTATTTTCCATCTGCCGAATTTTATCCGGTTGTTCATTCGTCTTATGAGGGACCCGCGAGTACCGTATTATCTGAAACTATTCGTTTATGGGGCGATCTTGTACTGCATTTGCCCGATTGATTTGATCAGGGATTTTCCTCTTCTGGGGATCGGATACCTGGATGACGCGGCGATCCTGTTTCTGGCGCTCCGGAAGTTGGTGATGGGTTCGCCGCCGGAGGTGGTCCAGGAGCATGTGGAGGCGATTTCGGGGCGGCGGAAAGAACCCGAAACCGAAGAAGATCCGTCATAATCTTGGATTGCGAGGGGAGTTTTCACTGCACCATCGGCACTTTGCGGATGGGGACACCCCGGTCCGCAAGGTATTCCTTGATACCGGGAATGGTATAGGTGTTGTAGTGAATCATAGAGGCGATGATGGCTGCGTCCGCATGGCCTTCCGTGAAGACCTCATAGAGGTGTTCCGGTGTGCCTGCGCCGCCGGAAGCAACGACCGGAATGCCCAGCGTATCGGCCATGATTCGTGTGAGGGTGATCTCGTAACCATCGCGGGTCCCGTCGGCATCAATGCTGTTTACGACGAGTTCCCCGGCGCCGAGGCTCTCGCCCTGTTTGGCCCATTCGAGCGCATCCATGCCCATTGGGGTGCGGCCTCCGTTTATGACGATTTCATAACCGCTGGGGATTTTTTCGCATCGTTCCACTCGTCTCACATCCATGCTGAGGACCACGCATTGGCTCCCGAAAGCCCGGGCGCCCTGGGCAATGATCTGCGGGTTTCTTACGGCGGCCGAGTTGACACTGACCTTTTCCGCCCCGGCAAGCAGAACGCGGCGCATATCCTCAAAGGTTCGGATTCCACCGCCGACCGAGTATGGAATAAAAATCTCGCGCGCTACCCGGTCTACCACGTCGATCAGGATATCCCGCCGGTCGCTGGAGGCCGTAATGTCGTAAAAGACAATCTCGTCCGCACCTTCCTCGTAATACTTCCTGGCCATGGCGACCGGATCGCCGATGTCCATATTCTCCCTGAAAGCAATTCCCTTGGTAACCAGCCCGGCTCGAACATCCAGGCAGGGGATAATCCGTTTGGTGAGCATGATTTGCGGGCCTCTCGCACTCCATTTGTCTGGTGCATTGCAGGATAGGCCAAACAAAAAAAACCGCAAAGGATGGTGGGTTCGGCAGATTTTTAACTTGCTTAGAATGCCGGGGTCTGGTAGAAAAAGGGGACCGATTCTATCGAAACCGGAGGCTGGAACCATGTTGGTCGATGCGCAGCGGCACGGTGTACAGAAAATCCAGGATATTCTTCGGAAAATATCGGTGGCCATCCTGGGCGGGGGTCGAGGAGCTCGGTTGTACCCGTTGACGAAAGAGCGGGCCAAACCCGCCGTTCCGGTCGCGGGGAAATATCGTCTGATCGATATCCCCCTGAGTAATTGCATTCATTCGGGCCTGGATCGGATCAGTATACTGACCCAGTTCAACTCCGATTCGCTTCACCGTCATATCACGCAGACCTATCGGTTCGACATGTTCAGCAAGGGTTTTGTTCAGGTGTTGGCGGCGCAGCAGAGCATGACCAATGTGGATTGGTACCAGGGAACCGCCGATGCGGTGCGCCAGACATTCGGCCGACTTGTTCGTCCCTGGGTGGAGCATTTGTTGATTCTGTCTGGAGACCATCTATATCTCATGGATTACCAGGAGATGCTGGCGACGCACATATTATGCGGGGCGGATGTTACGGTGAGTGTTCTGCCGGTTCCACGGGAGCGGAGTGTGGATTTCGGGATTGTTCAGATCGATTCGGATGCGCGGGTGGTGGATTTTTTTGAGAAGCCATCGGATGAGAAGTTGCTGGATGAGCTGGAGGTTCCGGATCGGGTTTTTCTGGAACGCGGCGTTGACCCGAAAGGACGGCACCATATCGGGTCCATGGGAGTATACCTGTTCACGAAGGAGGCACTGCAAGGGGCGCTGGATAATGAACAGCGCACAGATTTCGGCAAACATGTGTTTCCGAATGTGTTGAAGAAATTCCGGGTTATAGCGCACTTTTTCGACGGGTACTGGGAGGATATCGGAACAGTCCGAACGTTTTACGAAGCGAACCTCGACCTGACGGCGCAGATTCCGAAGTTCAATTTTTACGATCCGAACCGTCCGGTTTTCACACATGCCCGCAATCTTCCTGCGGCCAAGGTCAACGGCGCCGGGTTGCGCTCCTGTCTGGTCTGTGAAGGCGCCATTATTACCGACGCTTCGGTGGAGGACAGCATTATCGGTCTGCGAAGCATGATCTACCCGAATGTGCAGATCTCTCGTTCCATCATCATGGGAGCCGACTTTTACCAGGAAGAGGGCGGGGATCATGGTTCGGGTGTTCCTCCGTTGGGGATCGGCCCGGGATCCGTGATTCGTGGCGCGATTATCGATAAAAACGCGCGGATTGGGGCTAATGTCCGCCTGACAAACGATCAGGGGCTGAAACATCTGGACCGTGACAACATTTACATTCGGGAGGGGATCATCGTGGTTCCCAAGGGGGCGGTGATTCCGAGCGGGACGGTGTTTTGAATGAGAATTATCCTTTTTGATATTGATGGAACCCTGATTAACTCCGATGGCGCGGGCCGTCGGTCTATTGCCCGGGCATTCAATGATTGCTACGGCCTTGAAAGCGATCTGTGCGATATTGAGTTCCATGGTAGAGCGGACAACGGTATCCTGCGGGATGTTTTTGAGAAGAAACTGGGCAAATCCCCCAGTGAGAATGAGATACAGAGAATCCTGGACGCCTTGGTTCGGCATCTTCCGGAGGAGCTTCAGCGTTCTGAAAACTACCGCTTGCTGGATGGGGTCGCGGAGATACTGGAAGAACTCAGCCATCGCAACGATGTCATTCTCGGTCTGGAGACCGGTAATACGGAGCCTGCGGCAGAGTTGAAGTTATCGCATGGCGGAATCTGGCGGTATTTCCGCTGTGGCGGATATGGTTCCGACAGCGATATTCGTTCGGAAATAGTTCGTCATGGTATTCGGAAAGCGAGGAATCTGCTGGAGCCGGGGCAATCCGTGAAGGCTGTTTGGGTGGTGGGCGATACCCCGGCGGATATCGAGGCGGCGAAATCTGTGGGGGTGCATGTTCTGGCGACCGCGACCGGGATGCACAGTCTGGATATTCTGTGTTCCTGCGGGCCGGACGTTGCGCTGCCGGATCTGTCCAACGTACCCCAAGTGCTGAGCATCCTTCTGAGCGATTCATGAAGACTCTCCACGCTTCCCGGCTCGCTCCGGTTCCCGTGTTCCAAACAGGCGGGTCTCTTGCTCGCGGTTCCGAACGGGACTATCTTAATTTTCCGGTTGACAGCCGGCTTATCGGGAGGGGTTCCCAAGTGGCCAAAGGGAGCAGACTGTAAATCTGCCGGCAACGCCTTCGGAGGTTCGAATCCTCCCCCCTCCATTTTCTATTCTCTATTCCGTCACCCTCAATCCAGTGTATTATGAAGGAAGAAATCCGCAGGTCGGTGCCCACCCCGTCATCGACAGGCACGGAGGCCTGTCCCACCAGTGGGCCAGGCGTCCCTGCCTGGCAGCTACCCAGTGGGCCAGGCGACCAGTAGGCCAGGCGTCTCTGCCCGGCAGCTACCCAGTAGGCCAGGCGTCCCTGCCTGGCAGCTACCCAGTAGGCCAGGTGTCTCTGCCCGGCAGCTACCCAGTGGGCCAGGTGTCTCTGCCCGGCAGCTACCCAGTAGGCCAGGCGTCCCTGCCTGGCAGCTAGCCAGTAGGCCAGGCGTCCCTGCCTGGCAGCTACCCAGTAGGCCAGGCGTCCCTGCCTGGCAGCTACCCAGTAGGCCAGGCGCCCTGCCTGGCAGCTACCCAGTAGGCCAGGCGTCTCTGCCTGGCAAAGAAGGGCGGCAACCATGCTTTCTTTTCCCAATCACCGGCCCCGCCGGAGGGATGCTCGCAATGACGATATTGTCAAGACGGTTCATTTACACAAAACTAGATTTATCAACTCCACCCATTCGGATTAGTTCTTAAGAACGCTTTATGTCTACACCGAAACGAAATGTTGTTGCCGAGCTGAAGAGACTGGGGCTTTCGGATGACTTGGCCTTTGCTGCTTACACCGCTTTCGGGCGAAAAGCAGTGCACGAAATCACGCGAAATCCCTATTCGCTCATTGCCAAATACGAGGAGGACATTGACTGGAAAACGCTCGACCGTTTTGCTGTAAAGCGGGGGCTGGAAAGCACGGGAATTGAGCGGCTCACCGGGGGCGTGCTGTATGCCCTGAGACGAGCGGCCGCATCCGGACATGTCTACCGTCCACGAATTCCGTTGCTCGCGGAGAGCGCACAAATCCTGGGAATCGAAGACCTGATTCTTGTGCAGAGTGGGCTGGAAAGTCTTCGTGAAAGCGGTTTGGTGGTCCAGGAACAGCCGCTCGATCCGCAGGAGGGCAAGGGGGATTGGGTTTATCTGATAAATCTTCACACCGCCGAATCGGGTATCGCCCATTACATGGGGCTTCTCGCGCATAGCCCCTCCAATACTCATCGCCGGAAAAATCAGGAGATCAATTTCGAGGAGATCGAGCAGTCTCTTGGCGTTCGCCTGGCGGAGGCACAACGCGAAGCGATCCGTCTTTCCATGGACGACAAAATCCTGGTCATTACCGGCGGCCCCGGAACCGGTAAAACCACCATCCTGAAAGCGACTGTTGCCCTCTGGGCCAAAATGGGCAAACGGATCAAATTGGCCGCGCCCACCGGACGGGCGGCCAAACGACTGTCCGAAAGTACCGCCCGGGATGCATCCACCATCCATCGCCTCCTCGAATACAATCCCGAACAGAGAAATTTCAATCGCAATGGCTACCGGCCCCTCAAAGTCGACCTCATGGTTGTTGACGAGGCCTCGATGATTGACACTACCCTCATGGCGGCCTTGTTGGAAACTTTGCCGCCGAGCGCTCATCTGCTCCTGGTCGGCGATGTGGACCAACTCCCTTCAGTCGGACCGGGATTTGTCTTACGGGACATTATCCGGAGTGGCTTGGTTTCCGTGATTACCCTGAGCGAGATCTTTCGCCAGCGTCCTGGCAGCCTGATCAGCGATAACGCCGCCCGTATCAACCGCGGCGAATCGCCGGTTCTTGACAGCGGCGGCGTCGAGGAAGGCCAGGACTTTTTCTTCATTCGAAAACCCACCTTGCAATCCACGCTCGAAACGGTTGTGGAAATGGTTACCAGGCGGATTCCGGAACAATTTGGATTCACGCCCATGGAAGAGATCCAGGTTCTCGCACCAATGATCAAGGGGGATGTAGGCGTAGAGAATCTAAATATGGTTCTGCAACGGGAACTCAATCCTCAAAAGGAGGGAGTGGAACAGTTTGGATACCGAATCTGCACCGGCGACAAGGTTATGCAGATCCGGAACGATTACGACAAAGACGTTTTCAACGGAGATATCGGTATTGTAACTCACGTAAAATCCGACCCGGTCCTTGTCAAGGTCGATTTCGGCGACAAGAGAATTGCGTATGACCGTGGGGACTTGAGCGACCTTACCCTGGCTTATGCCATCACCATCCACAAATCCCAGGGAAGCGAATACCCGGCTGTGGTCATTCCCCTTGTCACGAAACACTTTCCACTCCTTCAGCGGAATGTGCTCTATACGGCGGTGAGCCGGGGACGGAACCTGGTTGTCCTCGTTGGCACAACACGCGCGATGGAAATCGCTATCGCCAACAATAAAATCCGCACCCGGTATACCGGCTTGACCCAACGCCTGATCCGGGTGTGGGAGAAACGTCGGCGGGAGAACTGAGCCTGCAAAAAGGAACAGAACAAATGGAACCCACAGAATGAATGGAATTCAATGGGGATCATCCCAGTATCGCCGCAAACCTTGTTCCATGCCGAATTGAATGGTATGAAGTCTTTCTTTGGTCCGTTGTCAGCACGGAGAACGGAATCAGTTTGTATAGATCACCAAACAGTGAGGTCGCCGATGAAAACGTACAAAATTGCCGTATTGCCCGGTGATGGGACCGGGCCGGAGGTCATTGCCGAGGGATTGAAAGTGCTGAACGCCGTCAAGAACAAGGTCGGAATTCAATTCGATTTCCACCATTATGATTTCGGAGGCAATCGGTTTCTGGCGACGGGCGAAGTGCTCCCGGACGGCGCCATCGAGGAATTGAGGGGTTATGACTCCATTTTCCTGGGGGCAATCGGGCATCCGGATGTCAAGCCCGGAATCCTCGAAAAGGGAATTCTCCTCCGCCTGCGATTTGAATTGGACCAATACATCAATCTTCGTCCGGTCAAGCTCTATCCCGGAGTCTGGACCCCCATTAAGGACAAAGGCCCGGAAGAGATTGACTTCGTTGTCGTGCGCGAAAACTGCGCCGGGCTGTATACCGGTGGCGGTCAGATCATCAAGAAAGGCAGACCGCAAGAAGTAGCCATTCAGGAGATGGTGTACACACGGTTCGATGTCGATCGCTGCCTGCGGTACGCTTTTGAGTACACCAGACGGCGCAACAAGAAGAATACCCTCACTCTTTGCGGCAAAACGAATGTTTTAACCTTCGTATACGACCTGTGGGAACGCGCCTTCCACGAAATGGGGAAGAAAGATTACCCGGAAATCAAACGGGAATACGCCCATGTGGATGCGATCACGATGTGGATGGTCAAAAACCCGGAATGGTTCGATATGATCGTTACCGGCAACATGTTCGGTGACATTATTACGGATTTAGGCGCGATGGTTCAGGGCGGGATGGGGGTCGCCGCCGGTGGGAACATTAACCCGGAAGGGACCTCTATGTTCGAACCGATCGGCGGGTCCGCCCCCAAATACACCGGCAAAAATGTAATCAATCCCATAGCCTGCATCTGCGCAGCCCAGATGATGCTGGACCACCTGGGTGAGCATAAGGCCGCGGAGATTCTGGACCGCGCCGTCGCGGATTTTCTCGGATCGGGTATTCTGCCGGGATTGTCGGTCGCGGAAATTCAGAAAGCGGGAATGTCTACAAGCAAGATCGGCGATGCCATTGCGCAACGGGTAGCCGATAGGAGTTGACTTTCCCGGGCAAGAACAGAAAGGTCCCCGAAAGACGGTTCGGGCAATCGCTCTTCTTTTTCGGGTCGATGGAAGTCCGTTCCTCTTGTACAGATGTGGATCGGATTGTTTGTGAAAAATAAATAAATTGGACACCGAAAGGTATGAGGAGAAAACAATATGGAATCAACACTGGGCTGGTTGGATGGCGTCATCCTGATTGCTTATGCGACTTTGATGGCTGGGACAGGAATCTATTCCATGAGGAAAACACGGACCGCCGAGGAATATATGGTGGCGGGCCGCAGCATTCCAGCCTGGGCCGCCGGGTTGGCGATCCTCGGCGCTTATACCAGCAGTATCTCTTACATCGCGACGCCGGGTAAAGCCTTTGATACCAACTGGCACCCGTTCATTTTCTCGCTGACTATTTTTCCGATTGCATGGATCTCGTGTAAATATGTGATTCCCCAGTACCGGAATTCCGGCTTGATCTCCGTCTACGCTTTTTTGGAGGACCGGCTGGGGTCGTGGGCGCGGTTCTATTCCTCGCTGTCTTTTCTCCTTTACGAAACCAGCCGCACTGCCGTCATCCTCTACTTGAGTGGTTTGCTGGTGAGTCATTACCTTCCGTTGAGCATCGGCTGGATCATTATTCTGGTGGGCTTTATCACCATTTTCTATACGCTGTTGGGAGGCATGGAAGCGGTAATCTGGACGGATGTGGTTCAATCCGCCGTGATGATTGTCGGAATATTATGCTGTGTATATCTGTTGACCGTTGCAGTCTTTTCCCCGCCGGATTATCTGATCCGAACCGCTATCGAGAAAGGGAAATTCAGTTGGGGCAGTTGGGATTTTACTCTCTCTTCACAGGCCGGTACGCGGACCATTTGGGTGATGATTATTTATGGTGTGGTGGAGAATCTGCGCAGTCTGATTGCCGATCAAAATTATGTCCAGAAATACGTATCGGTCGCCACCGAGAAAGAAGCGCAGCGTTCTGTCTGGATCGGCATGTTGGTTTACATTCCACTTACTGCGCTTTTCCTCTACCTCGGAACGGCTCTTTATGCTTTTTATTCCGGCGGGGGGCACACTCTTCCAGACTCCGTCACGAAGGGAGATCAGGTGTTTCCCTATTTTATCGCCACGGAATTGCCTGTCGGATTAAAAGGCTTAATTGTCGCAGCAATCCTGGCGGCCGCGATGAGTACTATATCTTCCTCATTGAACTGCGCTGCGACAATTACGATGATTGATTTCTGGAAAAAGTATGTCAATCCGGCAATGAGCGAGGAAGGCAGCATGCGGTTCCTCCGAAGAATGACTTTGTTTTGGGGTATCCTGGGTGCGGGGTTCGCCCTGTTGATGATCAAAGCCGCCAGCGCGTTGGATATCTGGTGGACTTTTGCAGGAATTTTCGGGGGGGGAATGCTGGGATTATTTCTGCTGGCGTTATTCCACGTTCCGTTGCGCATATGGCAGGGAATAACCATTATCATTGTCAGTATTCTCGTTATCATCTGGGGAACATTTTCACACAATTTGCCCTCTCATCTCCAAGGGTTGGCGCTCAATGTAGATGATATCATCCTCGGACCGATGGGAACCGTTGCCATGTTGGCGCTTGCTTTTATATTCGGGTGGGCGAATCGACGAATGGCACGAGCGTAATCGGCCGGGATTGGTTTTTGTCCCGAGCCGCCTACAACAATCCGGGGTCGGTCATTCCTGACAGGCCCCGGAAGTTTGCGTCAATCCCAAGAAATACCCCATCTCCCGAACGGGAAGACTCTACACACGAATGCTCTCTTTCTTCGCGTCAAATCGGGCAACCCCCTCTTCGCGATAGGCCAACATGCCCATCTGCAGGGCGGTCTGGACAGCATACGCCAGGCTCATCGTGCTGAGCGTATCCTTTTGACGTTTTCGACAGCAATCGAAGAATGTAATCCAAAATCGGGCGAAATCTTCCTTCCGTTCAATGGGGAACCGTTTTGCCTCTTTCTTCGAACCCTCGGCGGGGGTGAAGACCACTTCATTGCCTTGAACCGTGATCGTTCCATCCCAGCCCTGAACAACGGGAATTCGCGAGCCGGACCCCCGCGACCCGGTTGCACAGTAGTTGTTTCCCTGGGTCCCCAGAACGGCCACAATGACCTTCTCGGGATAACTGATCAGCATATTGAATGAATCGGGGACCTCCCGTTCCTGGTAGCGGAGTTTCCCGCCGGATGCCACAACGGAAGTCGGCATGTTCACACCAAGAATGCTCACCACCGGTGTCAGCGAATGCGGAAACAGGTCCGTGACAGGCCCCCCCGCGTAATCCTCGTACATCCGCCAGCGGAAGAAACGGCTCACATCGAAACGCCGTTTGGGGGAATCCCCCAGAAAAGCCTTCCAATTCAGATCCGGGCCCGGTTCAGCGTTGGGATCGTCAATCGGCATTCCCCGCTCACCCTAGTCACCAACTCGAAAATATCCGCATTCGGCATGGATGGGCTGACCGATCAGGCCGTCCCGAACCAACTGCCTCATCAAGGCCCAAGCATCGTCCGACATCCCCTGGGTCCCAAGTTGAAATACCCGGTCGCTGTTCGCAACCTCGCGGGCAAGGCGCTTCGTGAGCTTGAACTGTCTCCAATGCGTGACCGGCTTTTCGCAGTATATGTCCTTCCCGGCTGCAATCGCGTCGAGCGCCTGGTACCCGTGAATATGATCCGGCGTCGCGATGCTGACCACATCGACCTTCGGATCGCCGAGAAGTTCATGATGGTCCATGTAGATTTGCGAAACCTTGTACTTTTCCGCCGCTTTCTGCGCACGTGGCCGGTAGACATCGCACACGGCGACCACATCCACATTTGCCTCGTCCTGGATCTTGCGGACCACGGACAAGTGAGAGTTCCCTCGACCGCCCGTACCAATCACACCCACTCCAATGCGCTCATTGGCTCCCAGCACACGTGTCGATGAGAGTGCGGTGAAGGTCGCTGCGGCAGAGACCACAGCGGTGGTTCCAAGGAAACCTCGGCGGGTAAGACCGGAATGGCGGGACGTTGATTCTGTATTACCGGACATGATGTTCTCCTTTTTGGGACACACCCATGCTTGATATCCGCCTTGAAGACAACCCGTATGGGCAGGCTTGGTCGGATGGCCATTCTCAAGCATTTGAACGAGGGCAATGGTACTCCGGTTTTCCAGGCGGGTCAATCATTCGAATCCCCGTTCAAAAACATTTTTAGGAACGGCAAGAGGCTGCACATAAGGCGTTATTCATTCATGCTATGCACCAACCCAAACGGCGATTCTTGACACGGGCGGCAACCCCGTCGCGAACAACTTGTCCTTACAACATCCTTCTGTGCCGATATCCCATGATTCGCAGGATTGTCTGAACCATGATTCGCTTGGTAGTGAAACCTTCCTGAGTTTTCAATGGAATTTCTCTCTTCGGTCGAGATGACAGAACCTTTGTTATTTTGAAAGACGATGAGTTGTCATTCCGAACGAAGTGAGGAATCTCCATCCCATATCCTTCATTCGCTCAACCCCACCTCCCCTCCCCCGCTCTTCGGGGGAGGAAACGGTCAACCCCCACCTCACTTCGCCGATCTTCGGGACAGGAACTGTTCAACCCCACCATACCCCTCTCCCTCGACAGGCTCAGGACATCGCCCAGTCATGCGGGTGGGCCGGCCCGCAGACGGGCTTGAAGCCCACCCTACGGCCTTTACCACGGTCTATAGTGTTGAAGGCGACATTCGACATTCAGCACGGTGAAGTTGCACATACCGGAAATGATACACAACCACCGCGGTGATCAAGAAAAGCAATATGTAATAAATGCCGAATACCACCTCATTCCAATTCGTAAGCGGTCCGGTGACCAGCTGCGCAATGATGTTTTGAACAATCAGGACAATCCAGATCAACCAGAACGAATGGGGAAACAGGTCACCCTCGTAGCCTTTCGGAAGACGTTTCTTTTTGTAAATATAGATCGCCAGCCCAATCAGGCATACCAGGATGAGAGGAGTAAAGATTTTCCAGAGTAATGCCTCCCAATAACGCTCATTGCCGATGTAGATATTGGCCCAGCCTTTCAGTCCATATTGGATAGACCTCCCCAGCCCCCAGACCAAGCCGACATAGGCGGCGAACCGCTCGATATTCGGATACGGATTCACCGGTCGAGCGGCGATTTCCTCTTCAGACATTCTTCGATTTACCAGGAAATAGGCGATTCCGTATGCGATCCCGATACTGATCCCGCCGGATGATTCCCAGCAACGCCAAAAGTTGAAATTGACGCCGGGCCAGAGTACCGCAGCCCATTTCCAGTTCTGCAGCGCGGCCCAGCCGATTCCATTCACCAGACCGACCGTGGAGATCAAAGTGACATTTTTCCAGTCTCTGCGCCCGATTTCGTACGCCAGGAATCCCAGGAAAAGACCGAGATGAAAAATGGCGGCCCCGCAATCCCTCACAAGCCTTCGGAGATTGGGGTTCGCCGCAAAGTCATGGTATTGCGTCTCCAGGGAGCTGTAAAGCGGAAGGAAAAACTGGGGATAGGCCCTGTAAATATACCGGGCCAGATAGGCCATTCCGATTCCGCAGGCGATGCGGATCGCCCAGTGCCAGATCTTTGTCGTGCGCTTGGAGCCGCACCACGCCAGCAGACAGGCGCCCAGACCGGCCCATGGCACACCGGCGATAAACAGCCACAAGAATCCATAAGCCCGCGATATGGGCACAAATTTCCCGGCGGAATAGTCCAACTGAAGACGTCCCTCAAAGAAACTCGGCCATTGCATCCAGCCCCTGCCGCCGGAATAACTGATCCCGGCCGCCAGCGCAAGGATGATCCACCCTGAAGAGTATCGCCGGGACTGCGCCGCCCCGGCATCGTGCGCAATAAACCACCACGCCGCGCCCCAAGTCACTCCCGCAAAAAGGCATCCATCCGATCCGCCGAATCCCGAACACCCGCGAATCGCCCATGTCATCCCCCCCAAGGCCGCGAAAAGTATCGTGGGAAGGACCAGGTCGTGCATCAAGTCGCTTTTTCTGTTGTTGCTCATGACGGTCTCCTGTCTGAATGCGAGCAGTTGAGGCAGCCACGGGAAAGTTGCCCCGATCTATTTATATGTATGACGAATCATTAAGGCAAGAATAGGGGGGTGTCTGTGCGCACTAAAATGCGGGCTACAAACCATCCACCGCACGGTTCCATGATCCGCAATCCGCAATTATGCCATGCGGGCGTATTGCGATTGGCCTTCTTTGAAAAGGTCCGCGCCATACATATCGTACACCACAACCGCCGAGAAGTCCTCAACAACCAGTCGGCGTACCGCTTCCGGGCCGAGGTCCTCGTAAGCGATTATTTCAGCCTGTTTGATCCGTTTGCCGATCAGCGCCCCCGCTCCGCCGATGGCGCTCAGGTAGATTCCCCGGTATTTCACCAGGGCATCTCGAACGTCCCGGCCCATGTATCCCTTGCCGATCATGCCTTTCAGTCCTTTGGAAAGCAGAATGGGAGCGTAAGGGTCCATGCGATAGGACGAGGTCGGACCCGCAGAGCCGATCACCTGCCCCGGCTTGGGGGGAGTCGGTCCGACGTAATAGATCAGCTGACCCTGCGGGTCGAACGGAAGATTCTCGCCCCGTTCGATGGCCTCGATCATGCGCTTGTGTGCGGCATCACGGCCCGTATAGATGACACCATTGAGGAGAACCCGGTCGCCTGCGCGCAGTCCCGCGATATCCTCATCGGTCAACGGCGGTGTGATTCGTTTGGCCTGCCACATGGTTTGTATTTCTCGTGCGTGCAACAATCCGGTTTTCGTGCAATCCGAAGTTATGGTAGCACATTCGTCATTCGAATGAACCGGATGGGATTTTTGACAGGGCATGTTTAAAAAGCGAACCTGTCGCATTATTCTTAGAACCATGAAACAGCATCAGAGTATCCTGGACGAAATTGTGGCGCACAAAGAGCAGGAACTAAAGGAGCGAATGGCCTCCTGTCCGCTCACTATGTTGCAAGCCAAAGTGGAATGCGGCCTGCCTCCGCGTGATCTCCTGACCGCGCTGCGACGGGGACCCGGAGAGCCGGTGCGGGTGTTGGCGGAAATCAAATCGGCCTCCCCCTCACGCGGGACCATTCAAGGGGAGATCGACCCTGCCGCGATTGCGCGCGCATACGAGTTATCCGGCGCGGCAGCGTTGTCTGTGCTGACCGACTGGAATTATTTTTCCGGCACGGATGCGCATCTGATTCAGGCACGCGCCGCGACGACCCTTCCGACACTCCGCAAGGATTTCACCATTCACGAATATCAGGTTTGGGAGGCCCGCGCAATCGGCGCCGATGCGGTTCTATTGATGGCGCAGATTTTGGAGCAGGAGGAAATCGAGAAATACCTGTCTCTGGCTCACGAGTTGGGTATGACTGCGCTGGTGGAAGGGCACGAACCGGAAGAAATCGAACAGATTCTGAGAACCGGTGCGCGGCTGATTGGTATCAACAACCGTGATTTCCGAACAATGAAAACGGATCTGAAAACAACCCTTCGCCTGCGGCAACGTATTCCGAGCGACCGGATTGTAGTGAGCCAGAGTGGGATCAGTAAGCCGTCGGAGGTCAGACAGCTTTCTGAGGTCGGTGTGGATGCCATTCAGGTCGGGACCTCGCTGATGGAGGGTGGAAATCCGGCCGGGAGGCTTACTGCGCTACGGGGGTCGGTTCGGGATATACCTCCTCGGGGCTGATGAGGATTTCAATGGCGGCTTTTTGGCGGGCTTCGTTCATCCATTGGGCGAAGGCTTCGATGACCATTTGATCCTCAATCTGCTTTCTTGCTTCATCGAAATCCTGTTCGTCATCAGTGACCATGAAAATCCAATATCCCATGGTGGTTTGAAGAACCGGGCTGATTTCACCTTTCTTCAGGCTGAAGATCGAATCGGCGACCCCGGCGGGAAACGATTCCTGTGCGGCGGCAAATGAGATAAAACCCAAATCGCCGCCGTTGGGGGCGGTCGGAGTATCTTCGGAGATTTCCCTGGCGGTTGTAGCAAATGTTTCTTCATCCGCGCCGGTCAGGGTTTGTCGAACATGCTCGGCTTTTTCCTTGATGGCGACACGCTGTTCCGGCGAGGCTCCATGGGGAACCCGAAAGAGGATCGTTCGAATCCGGAGCACGTTCGGGGCGCGAAACTGCTCCCGATGCTGCTCATACCACTGGCGAACCGCCTCTTCCGAGAGGTTCTTGCGCGCCTCTTCCAGTTTCCGCAGCTGAAACCGTTCCGCCAGAAGTTTGTTCTTGAAAATCAGGCGGTATTCGGGAACAGGCAGGCCGGTCAATTCCACGAATTTCTCATATTCTTTTGCATCGGGGAATTCGTTTTTGAACGCTTCGATCGCCCGGTCGATCTCCTCTTCGGAAGGTTCCGGTTCGGTGGCTTGGGCAGACTGTTGGATCAGATACAGGCGAATCAGGGAATCGTACATGTTGGCAACGTGTGCCTTCAGGTATCGGCGTCCCTCCTCCGTACCGGGTTGGATACCGGCTTTGACCAGGACATTGCGGCCCAGAAGATCCAATTCGCTTTTACGGACTTCCTCTCCGTTGATTTTCATAATTACAGGGTCTTTTGTTCTATCTCCGCAGCCGACCAGGAATCCCGCCAACATGAATGCTGAAAAATAGACGCCGATTGCTCGAACTGTTCGATTCACCTATCATTCCTCCGTCGGAACAGATTTCTAAGAATACTATACAGGATGAAAAGGGTGTGGGCACAGTGGACAGGGTGGACGGGGTTGACAGAGTGAACATGGGTTCGCGGAAAATCCTGGTTTTTTTGCCGACATACAACGAGAAAGGGAATCTGGACCGATTGGGAGAGCAGATTCTCTCGATGGGGCCGCAGTATTCGCTGTTGATCGTGGATGACCAGTCG
>JAKPRU010000108.1 GCA_029557025.1 Candidatus Omnitrophota bacterium
AGCATTTCCCTGCTTCCGTCCCGTGATGCATTATCCATAATCAGGGTCCGATAAGAGGGACCATCAGGAACCAATGCACGCAAAGAGAGAAGGAGAGTTTGAAGATGCGGCCAACCGGCATGATGGGGTACACAGATTGTAACGGTCGGTTCCATTCTGTTCAGCTGGAGAAAGTCCGCTGGATTCGACGCAGGATTCCTTTGGGATGCTCGCGTTCATCCAGCCATTGTGCAATTTCCCTGTCCAACTCATGAAGGAATCCCTGCATCTCTCTTTTCTTTGCCGTATCCGGGGCCGGTTTCGGGTTTGTCACCCACTGACGAAGGGGGCGAGTGGTGGCTTCAAAAGTGAAATTCTCATCACCATACAGGCGTGCCTGTCTGGCCATCTCGCGGCATTCTTTCCGATGATCGGCGGCATAGAGAAGCGCTTTCCGAAACTCCTCCAAATTGCCCGGATCGACCCCGAAGCAAAGCCCCTCACGATGAAGAATCTGGGAGATTTCACTGACTACCGTAGTGAGAATCGGCAACCCCGCGCGAATCCAGGACAGGAAGCGGTTTCGGCTGCCGAGCAGGGTCTCGGCGATATCCAAATCCACGTTCACTCCCAAGTCCGACTCCAACAGGCAGGCATCTACCTCTTCGGTGGGGATCCATCCCATGAGGTGATACCGTTCTTTGCGGGACGATTCATTAACCAGGGATGTGAAGCGGTCGAATCCTGCTTCGTGATGCCCGGTAATCCCACCCCCGGTCACAACAACATGAATGGCGGGATTTTCTGCCATGGCTGTGTCAAGGCCCAAAAACAGCGTGTCCACATCGGCCCATGTGTTGAAGCCGCCGCTGCACAAAACGACAAAATCTTCATCCGAAACTACGCTGCCTCGAAGGACCTTCCGAGGGTGTTCCGGTTTTGTGGACCCGTCATAGGCACAGGGGATATTTCGAACAAACGGATAGCCCAGCGTGTAATGATCGAGCCGCCCCAGAACTCCCAGCTGACCGAGAGTAGCGAATCGCTGTGCATCGGAAACCGAAGAGAACATGTCCCCTCTCCGAAGGATCGGAAGATAGATCCGGTGGAAAATATTCAGCTGCTCGCTCCCCGCAAAAGCGGATTTTGCCTGCGCTTCCGCCAGAAGATCTCCAAACAGATCCGCCCAGATCGGCAGATCGGTGGAGAGACCGCATGCCATGGACGAGGAAATCGTCGAACCGGCTGTGACAATGCAATCGGGTTGGTGTTCCCGAATGATCCTGCGCAGGCGTGTGAATAAATCTTCTCGATTCTCGTCGTTCGGTTCCGGCACCGGGATATGAACGACATCCCCTCGTGCGCTCGGATCTTCCCGGTAGTCCACCTGAACCGGGTCTTTGGGCTGTCCGAATTCGAATGTGACCAGGATCACACGATGCCCATCCGCCAGGAAAGGCAGAAGAAACTGCCAGGTCCGAATTCCGAATCCATACAGGGTCTTCGAACGGTAGCAGGGCAATGGACCGACACCGGCGAGAAGGATCGTAGACATGATGCACGTCTGCTTTTTTTGCCTTGTATCAATAGTCTTCCGGCCACGACGGCGACCTGTCTAAGGGTAACAGAACGGAAACGGAAATTCCACCACTGCCGTTTTGTCTTTCCGTTGCGGTCTGCTAACATGGCAGAGTGTATGACCCTCACCCCAACCTTCTCCCAGAGAGAGAGGGGGCAAGAGGCACTCTCCGGGAGATAGGGGGAACAAGAGCGCACAGGCTTCCGGGCGTAAGGGCACACGGCCGTGTGCCCTTCCTCCAAATTCGAATCGAGATCGAAGCGCCATGGCAGAAGGACGAACACCGCCGACACGAGAGCAACTGATCGCTTACATCCGCAAACTGGAAAAGCGGTTGAGATTCCTTGAAAGCGAACTGGCCGAATACAAACGCTCCGGTGAATCGACCAACGGGCTGAAAGCCACGCTGGAGACCGTTTCCACCTCTGCTGCAACGGGCCAGCCTCCCGAGATCGTTATTCCACCCCAACCGGTCCCTGTATCGCAACCGGACAAGCCGCCCACCTTTGTCATCGGGAAAAAGCCGGTTCACAAATCACCCCCCACGCCTTTATCCGCACCAAAAGCCGAAATGGAAGAGCCGAGACCCAGACCCGAAGAGCCGGTCGATCTCGGTGTGGGGCTGGCGGCCACACCGCCTGAAATGCGTGACATTATGGATATCGACCAGGAGGCGCCCCCCGCCCCCTTATCGGAAAGCGCAACCTATCCTCACCCCCAAAACGAACCTGTTTACATTCCTATCCCGGATATTCTTCCACCCGCGTTCAAACCGGGCGAATTCACACGCCTGGTACTCCACGGAGAGGAGGAGGACATCGTTGATCCCATGCTCCGAAGCCTGGATCAGCTTAAAACCTGCCCGCCGGAAGAGAGGCGGAATGTCTTTACCCGGATGACCGGCATCTTCTGGACAGCGGTGGGTCGTATGGGCAGACGGATTGCCTCCGGGAAACTCTCCTGGCCCAAGCGGCTGTTTATGCGGTTCGGCATCATCGACCCGGATCTTTTGAGCGATGAAGTCTGGCGCACGCTTTACAATGAAAACAGTTCCGTCGGTGATACGGGGATTTATTATTTGGATGAATGGCTTGAGGCGATCTATCGGCAGGAGATTAAGCACAGCTCGATTGATGAAATAGCCCTCCAGGGCGACAAGGCGAAAAAGGACGCTTCCGGGGAAGAGTGCCTGGCCTACGAGCTGCTTAATATTTCCCAGATGCAACGCATGGTCGTGGGGCCACGGGCAAATCTGACCACAATCCTGACATCCGATTACTGCACGCCCACTCGCGACAATCCGCTTCTCACACGGGAATGGGTTTATCGAACCGTCAAGATGCTGATACCGTTCGACTACACGGTGTTTCAGCGCAAATACAGGGGGGAGGATATCGAGGTCAAACCGCTCTGGCTGATTCTGCCGGGCTATGGAACACGGGCAGCCTGCTGGGAACCCTGGAGCCCCGGTTCCAAACGAACCGGCCCACGGTTGCTGATTTGCCTGTTCCCGCCACGCGCTTCTCTCAAGACACTCATCGATGGGCTTTCCGATTTCCGCTGGACCTTCGCGAAAGAGGACGCCATGCACTACTGGCTGACCGAGGGCCTGACCGGAAAGTTCCTGGCCATGTTCAGCGTGAAAGAACAACGTCAGGATATGAAAGCTTTGTTCCGTGCCTTCTACAGGGAATGGATACTCAATGAACCACGGCGTGTTCCGAAACTCGACAAGAGAATACGTGAATTCTTCTACCACAACTGCCCTTATTCAGATGATGTCAAACAAACGCTGCGGGGCAGCGGCCTCTTTGTGCGCATGATCGAATTGGAAATGGCCAAACGGGAACGTGAAGAAAAGGAAAAGGAAGAAATCGAGCGGATCAAAGCCATGCGGGAGGCGAAAAGGGCCATGAGGCAGGCGAAACTGGAGGAGGGGTGATGGGGGCAGATAACGGGAACGATGAGACCAA
>JAKPRU010000123.1 GCA_029557025.1 Candidatus Omnitrophota bacterium
CCGGCCGCGCCGCTCCCGACAATCAATGTATTGATATGGTAAAGGGGGATCGCCGTCCGGTCTTTCAGATAAACATATCGTTCTTTCACCGTTCTTCCTCTCGTTCGCTTAGAGTCTGGGAATCTGAAAACCTCCGCTGACCTCAATCACCTCCCCCGTGCTGTAAGCGAGATCCCCGTTGACGATCGCGCCGACTACTTTCGCCACATCCTCCGGCTGTCCCCATCTTCGCTGCAGCAGAATCCCCTCCTCGATCAGTTTGTCGTATCGTTCCTTTACCACCGCCGTCATATCCGTCCGAATAATTCCCGGGCGAATCTCGTAGACAGTGATTCCCTCCTCGGCCAGGCGGTGCGCAAACAGTCGGCCCACCATCGAGAGTCCGGCTTTCGAGATACAGTATTCCGGTCGTGAGGGTGAAGAAACATAGGCGGAAATGGACGTAATGAAAACAATGATCGGAGGAAAGGGGGTCGATTCCTTTACCTGTTTGACCATTTGATTGGCGACAAGCTGCGTCAGAAAAAACGGTCCCCGCAAATTGACATTCATCACCAGGTCATAACTCTGTTCCGTCGATTCAAGAATATCGAGCCGCTTCGGACAGGGAATCCCGGCATTGTTCACCAGCACATCGAGGCGCTCAAATGTGTTGAGTGTTTCGTCCAGAATGCGCCTGCGGTCGTCCGCGTCGGAGATATCCCCGTGAATGAACAGCCCGGTTCGACCGATTTCCTGGATGCGCTCCAGGACTTCCCAGGCCCCGGTTGAACGATCTTCCGGGTTATCGACGATGTCATTAACAACAACATCGAAGCCGCGTCGGGCGAGTTCCAGGGCAATGCCTCTGCCGATACCTCTTCCTGCGCCGGTTACCAGCGCCGTCCCTTTACTCTGTTCCGCCATAACCGTAACTCCTGCTCTCTCGGATTTTTTAGATTCCGCCGTATACGGTGACGTGGGAAGGGCGGTTGTGTCAAGAACACAAACCCCATCCGGTCTTGGGGTCCTTGGCATCGTTCGGTCTTTGGTTGATACTGTAGGCGCCAACAAATCGAGAGGAGTGCAGCCCCATGCGAACTCAATTTGTCACCGCCCTGTCGGTTGTCCTTATTCTCTTCACATCCGCGTATGCGACAAGTTCAAAATCCTCGTTCACCGTCAATCAGGATACAGAGATCGTGCAGGCGCAGGATGCCATCCCTGCGGAACGACATGCGGCGGAAGAACTTCAGCAGTATATTGAAAAAAGCACAGGGCTGCGCCTGCCCATCGTTGAGACAGCCCAGGACCGTCCGGCGATTTTCGTGGGACCCGGACCGGAGACGTCCCGCATCGCCCCGGACCTAGCAGCGGAAAACCTCGGGAACGAGGAATTCATTCTGGAAACCCGTGACGGAAACCTCTTTATTCTGGGCGGCCGCCCTCGCGGAACCCTGTATGGTGTTTATGCGTTCCTGGAGGATGTGATCGGCTGCCGGTGGTACACCAGGGACGTCGAGAAGGTTCCGAAACACAGGAAACTCACCATCCCCCGACTGCATCGCCGCGACAAACCGGATTTCGAATACCGAGAACCGTTTTTTACCGAGGCATTCGACAGGCTCTGGGCATCGCGAAACCGAGTCAACAGCTCCCACGCCGACCTGGATGAGTCGGTCGGCGACAAGACCCA
>JAKPRU010000132.1 GCA_029557025.1 Candidatus Omnitrophota bacterium
TCCTCGCTCAAATCCCGGTGCGTACGGTAGCGTTTATCGCGCCAGGTTTCCGGGAGCTCCTAGCCATAGCGTTCCTTCGCCGCCCAGCCTTCCTCCGACCAATAGGCACGGTTCTGATACCCCCCCGCTCGCATGAACGCACTGTACTCCGTGTTGGTGATTTCATATCGCCCAATCTCAAATGCCTCGATCCGCACAGTCCTGCGTGGGCTATATCGAAGCGGCAGGAGGTCTTGGACTTCTCCCCCAAAACTGGGGGAGACAGCCGCTGTAATCTCTCCCCCAAGACCGGGGGAGACACAGAGGGGGTTGACTTCACTAACCCCACCCGAACCCTCCCCAATCTTGCGCAACCCCATGCTAAACTCCCCAGCGGGAATCTCGACCATCTCCGGAACAGGAATGGTCGGTTCGGATGCGATGGAAATGGAAACAGCGCCCGCAACCAGCCAAAACACAAATCCCTGCATGATCGACCTTGCCGAAAATCTGTTTATCGGCGGGTTTGTCATTGTCGGTCTCCTGCGGCTCTGGTATTGCTTCCAGGTACCTTGGCATACCACAGACCTTCTGCGCAACCTCGGATATGGCCGGGAGTTCTGGAATCTTGGTTTTTCGATCTACAATTACACGCCACAGGATTTTGCGCCCCATCCCTGCCAGTTCCTCTGGGGAGGCCACTATTACACCTACCCGGCCTGGACGGCGCTCTTTTTCGCACTGATTGCGCCCCTTTCGCCGGGTCTCATCGCCGGGAAATTATGGCTCACCTTACTGGATGGAATCAATACCGTCTGCATCGGCAAAATAACAAAGGACCGCGCGCTGGCCCTCTTATATTGGGCTAATCCGATCGGGGTCTGGCATATCTCGCATGAGGGGCAGTTTGAACCCTTTGTCGGATTCTGGATGATCCTGGCGATCCGGTTATTGTGGCGCGGGAGCCCCTGGGCTTTCTTCCTGCTCGGCGCGGCGATTCAAACCAAGTTTTTCCCTGTATTTCTCGCTCCGGTTTTTCTGTTCGATTCCGTTCGGGTCCCATGGAAAATCTGGGCCAAACGGATCGGCTTGTTTGCTCTCTCGTTTCTGCCCACTGTCCTCGTGCTCATTCAAAGTAATTACCTGCACCGTTTTCTTCAGCCCCGTTATATTCCCGGTATCAATTACATCGCCTGGGAAGTTACGGACTACGGCCATTTCCCCTATCAACCCGGATGGCTGATCCTGACTAACGCCGTCGCCTCAACCGGCCTGCTGCTTCTAATCATCTGGCTGGCATATCGCAACGGCACGGTGGTGGATTATTCGCCCTCTTTTCTGTTCCTGTTCGCGCTGAAAACCATCCCGCTGGCGCAGTTCTGGTACATGCAGATTTTCCCCGCGTTTGCGCTGACCGTTCGAAATGAGATTCACCGACGGTGGCTGTTTGTTGCGTGCATGGCGATGGGGGCGCGTTCAATCCTCAGCATCCTGGGATTGCATTTCGCTTACATGAATCCACCGGAGGTCATGACCCTTCTGGAGGCCTGTCTGTGGCGCATTCCGTAGGTATCGGCTATTCCATCATCCGCCAATACAAATCCTCATACTGCTGCACAATCTTTTCCTGATCGAATCGTTCCAGGATTCGTTTACGACCCGCCTGACCCATCGCCTGGGCCTTCTGCGGATCACGTAAAATCTCAATTGCCGCTTCCGCCATGGACTGCACACATCCCAGCGGAACCAACCTGCCCGAGATGCCGTCCTCCAGCACTTCCGGTACTCCCCCCACGTTTGTGGCGACTACCGGAACCTCACAGGCCATCGCCTCCGCGATACT
>JAKPRU010000137.1 GCA_029557025.1 Candidatus Omnitrophota bacterium
CCTGGCAGCCCCAGTAGGCCAGGCGTCTCTGCCTGGCAGCCCCAGTAGGCCAGGCGTCTCTGCCTGGCAGCCCAGTAGGCCAGGCGTCTCTGCCTGGCAGATTTCTTCACCCACTCACCGGCCCCCCCGGAGCGAGGCTCGCAATGACGGTTGTGACCGAGCTTTCTTAGCAGTTTCGGGTCCTGAGTCTGCGAAGGAGCCGAAACGTGGCGATCTCAGGCCTGCACGCTTCACCGATGAGATTCCCACGTCGCTTCGCTCCTCGGAATAACAGGCGCATGGGATCATTCTCACGAATCCATCGCTTAGAACGGCCACCAGGATTTGCCGAATAGACCGATAAATGCCCCGGCAGCGGCTCCAAGAAGCGAAGCGGAGATTTTAATCGCCGCAATATCGCTTCGGTTTTTCAACACCATGGACTCGGTCCGCGCAAAGTCGCGCTGGATATCCCGCAAGAGCATTTGGATGCCCTCCACGCGCGCAGTTACATGCTCAATGGCCGTGCGCAATTCCACATATTCGGGGCTGTAACTCGGCCTTCGGTTCATTCAATTCCCCTCCGATTCCTGTGTCGCACTCCGGGGAGCAACCGTCCCAGTCGGTATCGGCGTGAATGCCGGGGCAGGTGTGGCGACAGGGGTCGCAAGCGGAATCCCGGCTTTCACAAGACTCCGTTCCAGCGCGTCGATCCGATCCAGAATGGCCATCTGCGCCGCGAAAGCCAGGCCGAGGCCGTCACTCAGGCTGATGGACAAACCGTCCGGCGACACAATGGATCGAGGGGCTTGTTCCACCAGAAAGCCAAGCCGTTTCCGATGCGTATTCGGTTCTCCCTTGTAACGGAAATAGAAGAGACGGGCGTTCTGCAATTCTTCAAGGATTGACGAGCGATCCTCCGGAGTCAGAGGTTCGATATCTTTCTTGAATTTCTCCGCGCTCCAGACATCCCAGCCATCGGCACGTGCATTGCCCTGCCCTGCCCCGATCTCCAGAACACGTTGCGGAGCCTGTGTACCCAGGCCGAGATATCCTCCCTGGTAGTGCATTCCCGATTCGTTTTCTTCCCACCCTGACAGCAGATACTTTCGACCATTTTCATCGAGAAAATAAAGCGCGTTCGTATCGAAATACCCGTCCGGGTAAGAAGCGGTCGGCGGCGTGAACGATTCCGTCCAGCGCCCAATGCCCTTGCTGAAACGGAATTCGTCTATCCAGCCTTTCCAATAGTCCTGGTTGTATTGGCCCATCCGCCCCACGGCGAAGCGGGAAGAAGAGTTGTTCACCGTCACACCCGTAACAGTCGCAGTAGCGGAATTGATACCGTCCACAAACAAACGTAAATAATTCCCGCTTCGAGAGAAGGCGACATGATGCCAATTTGCATCCGTAATCGCCGAAGTGTGCTGCAAGGCGGTATAAGACGCCCCATAATAGATCCCCCCCTCGATGAGATTGGTGTTTCGCATCAGCAGGTAAATCCCGCCACTCGTGGCGGTGTCCATATATTGACCGCAGAAATATCGATACGCGCCGGTTCCGCCGTCACGCTTGAACCAAAAATCGACAGTGAAGTCGTTGCTTCCCACGTTCCAGTCCTCGTGATCCGCCGTGTCGATATAGTCGTTCGTACCGTCGAACTGTGCGCTGCTTGTCCCGAACCTGAATGCTTCCGTATCGATCTGAGCGCCGTTATATGCTGTCATGACATGCGAAGAAATCGCACTATCCGTGAACGAAGACGATCCGTCCGCGCCCTCCGCGTGCAGCAACAGCGAGGTATACGGCGCAATTTGCCGCACTCGCCTGGGCGCTGAATAGATTTTTCCGTAATGGGAACTTGTAGCCGGATCCACCGACCGGTTACTCACACTCAGTGCGCCGTTCACTGTCAGTTTCTCGTTGGTTTCGGACGTAGCACTTCCGACATTCCCTCCGACATTTGTAAACACATTGTCCCCGGATACGGCCCATCCGCGATCCGAAATATCGCGGCTGTTCAGATGACCGATCCACGCGTTGTCCGCCACCAGCGAGTAACCCTCAGGGGGATCATCCGTCGCTCCAAACACAGCGATCGGCGCTTTGATACGGCCTTCCAGGCTCAGGTCGCCCACGTCGGCGTCCAGCACCATGGCCTCCTCGTTCGTATCGGAATGGAACTTGATATAGCGATCCGAAAACATATCCAGATCGTTCGGCGAGACGGAGACTTTGTAGTTCGGATAGTACAGGTAGATTTTGTCGCCGGGCTGCTGTTCGATAAATCGAAAGGCCGTAACAGCATATACATCTGCCCCCGAGATCACATTGTTTTTCACTACAATATCGCCTTCATCGCCCAGGATCTGGAACAAGTCCTCTACCGTGTCGGAGTGGAATTTGATATTCCGATCCGAGGTAATATCCAAATCAAACGGGGAGACACCGATTTTATACGAATGTGACCAGAGCCTGATTTTGTCGCCTACTGTATCGTCAAAGCGGACCGTTGTTCCGAATTGAATGAACGCCGTGGCCGGCGCTTCGGGAGACACTCCCACATTCGGATCAATGCGGATATCATAACCGTTAGTTGTGATCCACAGCTTTTCCTGGAGATCATCCGCGAGAAAAATCCGGGCCGCCGTGTCACTCCCATTCACAACAAATGTCGCGGCCATTACCTCGGAGGTTGCCGCCACAATGTCGCCGGTGGAAACGTCCCCCGTATTTCGAAGATAAACGTCCTCGATCTGGCTGGGGTGAATAAGTGTCCGCGCCAGGGTTTGCGGATTGCCCGTACAGAGAGCGCAAAGCGGCAATAGAATCGCCAGGCCCCAGCCCGTTTTGCCCATGAAATGATTACTTGTCGGATTCAGGTGTTCCATTGCTTTCGTGTCTTCCTTCCTCGGTGATGTTCTGATTCAGGGCTTCTTCGATACAATCGAGAATGAGCGGGATGAGAAGTTTGAGAAATCGACGTAGAAACGGATTCATGATTCTTTACTCCTGTTTGATGAGATATTGGTGTTGAATGATCGAACCTGTCGGCGGCGGACTGTGAAAGACGTAGCCCCGACAGGTCTCTTCTTCTGTATAATCCACAGCGGATGCCTGCATGACTCCATTCAGGAACACTTCCAGCGTCCCCGACCGGAACGGCAGGGCTGTGCTGAAATGAACGCTCTCCCCGTCTGGAACCTCCGGCGGGGTTCGATCCACGGAATGACGGTGGGATGGTCCGACACTTACGAGTGTGCGAAGATCGACAAGATAACCGTTCAGGCCGTCATCGAATTCTTTAATGGCTGTGCATCCCGGACGAAGATAGATTTCCGCCAGGGCCATGGCACCCGTGGGAATAGCGGGCGCGACCGGAAAAAAGCCTTCCGTTCCGGTTATAATTCCCGATTCTCCATCCTGACGAATGTAAACAACGTCGATCCTGGGAGCCGAAACCGGAGGCTCAATCATTCCCTCGCCGGGAAGAGACCCGCCAGTAGTTGTCGCAACAACATAAGGATGAATGATTCCCACCCCGGCCAGGATGCGCACGGTCATATTCGGAGTCGGTTGAGCGGCTACCTTTAGCGATCCTCCACAGCCTGTATCCAACGCGGCGTTCTGGTCCGCGTTCACAAGGCGGGAGATGGCCCGATTTACGGCTTCCAGGGAGGCATCGACATTACCATTCCAGCGGTTCAGTTTCGCCGAAGATACCGGAACCTCTCCGTAAATGAACAGAGATGAACTGTGTGACTCTCGCGTCGGATCGTATTTTCCCAGGTTTGCCATGGGATTCTTTACTCCAATCGTCGGATTATCAATGCCGGGAATTCCGCCTCCTCTCCAGCTACGAGGAAATTCGGCAGGCCGCTCATGCGAGAAGTGATCGAGTCTGTCTGGCAGGTAACCAAGACTCCACCGGGTGCGAGAAGGCGGTGTAGTTCCCTGCCACTGCAGAATGCCCGTCCGAGATCGTCTACCCACATGTGAGTTGCAGACCCCTCCAGGACTTGCAATTCCTCCGGGATAGCCTCTCTCACATCAGAGAGCAATCCCTCCCGACAGAGGAGATCGAAGAGCGGATTGCCGTGTTGCCAAATACAAAGAACCGCTTCCTCATTCATATCGGCAGGGATGCTCCGCGCTCCGGCCACAACAGCGCCCTCATCCGCCCCCTTGTAGACAAACGAACCTTCGAGAACGTCTACAATGCTGTCGATCAGACGAAGACAGCGAGCATTCTCTACCTGGTCACCCGGACGGTGACCGCACACACCGTCTTCTTTTCCACATATTGAACACCGCCAATGCCGGTACCGCCAGGCAATGGAAACCTCCCGGTAAATCCCGCCGTCGATGTTCAGCAGGAGATCGGTTGCCCCGCTGGTCTTCCGCAACCAATAAAACCACGCTTGCACCCATAACGCTCGCTCTCCGCTTGGGCCGAGCCTTTCCACAACAGATGCCTTAAAGAACCGTGCCAGGGGAAGCGTGCGCCGGTCGTGCCCGCCGATTACCGATTGCCCGACAACCAGGCGGCTGATTTGTTCCAATGCCCTTGCGGTAAACTGTGACCAATCGGTCTCGCACGGCTGATCCGAGCAGAGATACATGCTGCGGATGTACACATCCTCTAACTGAAGAGGCGTTTGCGCGAGCGCGTTGATCGCGGCGAGATCCGCCTGCACCGCGTTAAATTGACTGTCTGTCAGTTCCGCCGCTCGATAAGAATGGTACATTACAGACCTCCGTTCAGACCCACAGATCGCGGTATTGAATTTCCCATGTACCGTCGGCGCCGGTCTCACTGTCTAAAGTAACCGTGATCCATCCGCTTGGTAGACGGGGAAAGTCATTTACCAGATTTGTGGTATTCTCGTCGCTGTTCAACAGAGCAATCCCGCGTTCGCAGTCAATTGTCAGTATGTTCCCGGCGTTCAACGATCCGCTGTAGTTCAATGATTCCGTTCCGATCTCGATACGGAACCGCGTCATCGCCCCCTCCGGCCGAACTTGAAACACCGGCGGCGTCGCGAAGTTGCCGCGATTGAGGAGGTATATCGAATTGCCTGGGGGAGATATGTCTGCGTTGAGGCGGTGCAGCACATCACTGCGCTCAAAGCGGTCAAGGGTCAGCACTTTGAGCGAGATTCGAGCGGCATTGTCCCGCGGGGACAGCACGACAGACAACTCACGTCGGCGCCCCTCAAAGAATCGTCCGCAGTGAAGGCTCAGCACAGCTTCTCCGCGATCCAGACGCTCGACTTCCTGCTCCAATGTCTCCAGCTGCTTTCGCAAGGCGAGAGCACCGTCGGGATGGGACAGGACCGCCCGAATCACAATTTCACGTCGCTCTTTCGACAGCGCCTCCAGGGTAGTCGATCGCCACCAGGAGGATTCTTCGGGAAACAGAAAGGTTCCAATCCGAATCATTCTTCTACTTTCTTATTGCGCTGAATGAAATGTCTAACTCAGCGCGGGCGTTCCATGGCCCAAGGCAGCGGACCGGGGCTTTTCAAATAAGGCTGCAGGCGGCTCCAGGCTTGCAATTCTTCCAATGACGCCAAGGCAAGATATCGCTCGGCCCGATCTCTACTTTCCAAACTGATTTCAGGGGTTCTATACGCTTGTTGATTGATCTCTCTGGAGACCGCCAGCAGCCTGATGATTTCCGCCATGGCGAGATCTGTTTCCGCTTCAACGACAGGCAAAGGCGGTTCGTTTTCGGAGATTTCGACAATCGCCTCCGTCACTCGCAGATGCGCCGTGTCCATACATCGGCTAACGAGATCGGACGGAACCTCATCAAACAGCCGCATCAGGCCCCGTTGGCGGACCAGGATTTCATTGGTAAACACCATGGCGGATTCCTCTCTTTCCAAGTGTCTCAGGCAATAGGCAGGGGCGACGCATGCGTCGCCCCTCCATTAGAAAGATTACGCATGAACCGTGTCGAGAACTTTGCAGGCGGATCGGATCACTTTCGCGAAACCGGCGACTTCCGAGATAGCCGTCCCTTCGATCTGCTGACGGATCAGCCGCTCGCTCTCGGTCATAACCTCGGTTTCGTACACCTCTTCCAGCGCGAACCGACGATCCAGCCCCACGATCAGATCGTCCGCTACCGAATTATCTACCAGAATCTCGGCGCCGAATAACCGGATCATTTCACCGGACTTCTGGAATTGTTCAGCGACAAGAGGCTCTTTGAATTCATTCAGGCCCAAAATGGTTTTTGCCATTTCCTGGCTGATTACCAGAACATTCATTTCGTATGGGTCGAGAGACAGTTTGAACTTCACTAAGTCCGTGTATGTGAGCGTGCCGCTCGTTGCTGTTTCCACAACGGAAGCCGCGTTGTTGTTCCCGTCGCCGTTGATGAGAACCCCGATAGCGTCGGCAAACTTGTCACGCTGAATCTGTACCCCGACCGCGCGCAGGAAGTATGCAATCACATTGGCTCGCTTTCGGCGGATGGCCTCGTATGTGGCCTCCAGGTAACGGCCGTACTTGTAGAGTTGGATGGAATGTTCCGCTGTTTCCATCTCGATTTTCGGATGGGCCG
>JAKPRU010000141.1 GCA_029557025.1 Candidatus Omnitrophota bacterium
ATCGTTCTCTCGATGGCTCTGATTTTCATATTCAGTTGGCGCAATAGCCAACGCCTGCGGGAAACCCAGCGGCGACGCGCGGCGCAACCGGTCGCCGAGTATGCCCAGTCTGTTCCGTCTTCAGCCACTACCACACCGACCATTGCCGAAGCGCCAACCGATATCCGACCGGCGACACAGGATGCCGCACAACCCCCGCCTGTCGATAGCCATCCCTGGAGCCTTTTGACACAGACCGCACAACAGACCGCTCCGGCCACCTGCGTCGTGACCGGTGACCTGTGGCACGTCGTCCTGACCAATCAGGGAGCCGTCCCCATCTCCTGGCGGTTGCTGAAATACAGAGAAGTATTCCCGGATCCCCGCTACCTGGCTCTTCGCGCCTCCAAACCGGCTCCTCCCGCGGTCTCTGCAAGACTCGATGATGACCGTTACCTGGAGGCCTTTCTCCCGCTCGCTGACCTGTATCTGGACCGGCAGGAACTGGAAATATATCGCGAAATGGAACCGTTCCTCCGCAAGAATCCAGACCTCAATGAGGACAACCGGCTGTTTTGCGCGGATGAACTGGTACCCGGCCATTTGATGTATCCCGCTTCTCCCATGCTTTGTCGCTGGGGTCACGATACTTGGGATACCTCCGTCACTTACTCAGGTCCGCAGGGAGTTCTCCGAGTGGACGATCAGCCCGTGGATGTGGTCTATACGGCCGAGCAGGGCGATCTGCGTGTCTCTAAGATTTACCGGTTCACACCGGGCGAATACCGCGTGGACTTCTCCATCCGTATCGAGAACATCGGGAAGGCTCCCCTCCAGTGGGGCAAGGAAAATCAATACGGCCTTACCTGGCAGGGAGGAATTGCGCGTCCCTCCACTCAGCCACAACGCCTGAATTCCGCCCACGTGGCTGGCACGGATGGCGACATGGAAAGCTATCCACAAATGCCCCGCAAAACCCTCCACTACGCTTCCATCGCCAAGACAGCGATAAAAAAAGGCAATACCCCGATTCCGATCGATGGATTTGAGACGCTATGGATGAACCATGTTCCGAAGAACGGCGTTCGGTGGGTCGGAATCGATACCAAGTACTTCCTCGGCGCGATCCGCCCCCACATGCCGGTTAAAGTCGCCCTGGTCGGGCTGTCGAGAATCCCGGGCGATTCCGTGGACTACATCCGACCTGCCATGGGAATGGAGATCACACTCCAAGACTTGAATCCGGGGCAGATCCGCGAAGACGTCTTCGACCTGTATGTCGGCCCGAAAGAAGGCCCCCGCCTCACCGCGGTCGATGAAACCCTGGAAGATCTGATCGAGAATTACTGGCTCTCCTCCATCGTCTCCCCAATCGCCAAATTGCTTCTGCGCCTGCTTCAGTTCTTCTATCGGATCGTCCCGAATTACGGCGTCGGGATCATCCTGCTGACATTCCTGGTGCGCCTGCTGATGTATCCTCTGTATCACAAGCAAATGGCTTCCATGAAGAAAATGCAGCAGCTGCAACCGCAGGTCGCCGCGCTCCGAGAACGATATAAAGATAATCCCCAGGAACTTCAGCGCAAAACCATGGAGTTCTATCGCGAACATAAAGTCAACCCCATGGCGGGTTGCCTGACCATGCTTCCGACCATCCCGATTTTCATTGCTTTGTGGGGAACGTTTAATCAGGCCATCGAATTGCGGGGAGCGCCGTTCGTCTGGTGGATTCAGGACCTGTCCCAGCCGGATCAGGCATTTTTTCTGCCTCTGGCCGGATACATCATTCCAGTCAATATCCTGCCGATCATGTATTGCATTCTCATGTTGTGGAGTCAAGCACGACAAAAAATCGAAGCGCCGAATGCCGCCATGATGAAGGTTCTTCCGGTCGTGTTCACTTTTTTGTTCTGGTCGATTGCGTCAGGTGTGATTCTTTATTTTGTCGTCAGCATGACCGTGGATACGTGTCAGCGAATCATTATAGATAAGTTCGGAGAGAAGGAGACGGCGACGCGGGTATCGGAGGTCCCGGCGCTCGAACGGGTCCGTGCATCAGGCGGACGAAGCCAGTCTCGGAGGAAACAACGGTAATGGAAGAGACAATCGGAACAGGAAAAAACATTGAAGAGGCCATCGAAAACGGCCTGCGCTCTCTCGGCGCTGAACGGGATGAGGTCGAAGTGGAACCGCTGGACACCGGAAGGCGAGGATTTCTCGGCCTTTTCGGACGAAGAAATGCCAGGGTTCGTGTCCTGATTCGTCAGGACGACCGGATCCGCGTACGCGTTCTCATGCGGAATATCCTTCGACATCTCGGCGTGGAAACGACGCCCGATGTCCAGGAGGATGACGGGGAAATCCTCGTCTCGCTCGGCAATGAGGCCTCTGTGCTGGTCGGCCAACACGGCCAGACTCTTGACTCCCTGCAGTATCTGGCCTCCCGGATCATTAACAACGACCGGGAGAAATGGAAGAAAATCGTTATCGACGTCAACAATTACCGCGATAAGCGGGAGGAGAATCTGCACAGTCTTTCGGAACAATTGGCCAACCAGGCGATCGCGGAAGGTCGCGATCAGCGAACCGATCCCCTCAGCGCTCCCGAGCGGCGCATCATTCACATGGCGCTTCGGGATCACCCCAAGGTCACCACGTTCAGTGTGGGGGAGGGAAGCTATCGCCGTGTGATTGTCGCGCTTCGGGAAGGGATTGCCGAGCGACGGGAACGACCGGCGCGCGAATCCCGCCCGCCGCGTGAGTCACAGCGCGGACGAGATCGACGAGAAGGCGGTGCGGGAAATGGCGGCAGCGGAC
>JAKPRU010000149.1 GCA_029557025.1 Candidatus Omnitrophota bacterium
CAAGCGCGACATCTAAGAGTGACCGTGGTACATATAGCCAGAGCGGAATACTGAAAGTCGGATTCAGGAATAAGAAATGGATTACAACAAAACAGAACCAGGCTGTACCGAGAAGAACGATCCAGAAAGTAAAAGAATAGGGAATCTTGAGCGACAGTGACCGTGAGTCGGTCGGATCTGGAGAGGAATCGGTTGTCCGGCTTTGGGCCATGGTCAGTCCATCGGGAGATCCTCACCGGTAAGCCGCCGATATGCCTCCAGGTAACGTTCCCGTGTTTTGGCGATGATGTCGTCGGGAAGCGGGGGCGGCGGCGGATTACGGTCGTAGTGGATGGAGATGAGATAATCCCGCAGGAATTGCTTGTCGAAAGCGTGCTGCGACCGCCCCGGTTCGTACTCATCGGCAGGCCAGAAGCGGGAGGAATCGGGTGTCAGCACTTCGTCGATCAACAGAAGGCCCTCGGAAAAGCGACCGAACTCAAACTTGGTGTCGGCGATAATGATGCCTTTCTGTTCGGCAATGGCGGAGGCTTTCTTGTAAATGGCAAGGGATCGGGACCGGGCCTCTTCGGCTGGTGGGCCACCGATCATTTTTACCATTTGATCGAAGGTGATATTGATATCATGTCCCTCGGTACTCTTGGTCGCCGGGGAAAAAATCGGTTCCAGCAGACGTTCGGATTCCCGGAGTCCTTTCGGAAGAAGGTTCCCCCCGACAGGGATGCCGTTTTGGTACTCGATCCATGCGGACCCGGCAAGATAGCCCCGGACGACACATTCCACGGGCAACGGGGCGGTTCGACGAACCCACATGGATCGTTCTTTCAACCGATCCGGGTAACGGCAGAACGGTTCGGGGTAATCATTGACATCCGTGGAGAGAACATGATGCGGCGAGGCTTCCGGAATTTGCTCGAACCAGAAAGCGGACATCCCGGTCAGAACGCGACCTTTATCGGGGATGCCTTCATTCATTACCACATCGAACGCGCTGATCCGGTCCGTGGCGACCAGAATGAGCGAATCATCTACACAAAAGATATCGCGAACCTTTCCGCGTTTGAAATGGGGAACGCCGGGAATTTCGATCTGGGTCAGTGCAACACGTGCCATCCGGTTCCTCAAGCAGTCAGGGAGACGATATTGGAGTGGGAAGGCTCCCCCGTCTCTGCCGCCTCCGTGGTTTCTTCCCGCAGGTAATACGCGGCCTGTTCCGGCGGAGTTGGGTTGACGTAGAACCCTGTCCCCCACTCGAATCCGGCCGCGTGGGTCAACTTCGGGATCATTTCGATATGCCAGTGATAGTGCGCCAGCGGTCCTTCCGTCGTCGGCGCCGTGTGGATCATGAAATTGTACGGCGGGTCGTCGAGAACTCGACGGACCTTTCCCAGGATGGTGCGCATCATTTGCGCGAGCAGAACAATCTGGTGCTTTTCAATTTTGTCGAAATGAGTCTCATGTCGTCTGGGCAGGACCCAAGTTTCGAATGGGAATCGGGACGCGAACGGAGCAATGGCAATAAACTCTTCGTTCTCTTCGATGATCCGGTCCATGGAGAGATACTCCTGCCGGAGGATGTCGCAAAACACACAGCGTTCTTTGAATCCGAAATACCGTTCCGCGCCGTCGAGCTCTTCTCTGACCCGTTTGGGAACAATGGGCATGGCGAGCAGCTGGCTGTGAGGATGATCGAGTGACGCCCCGGCTTCCGGTCCGTGGTTTTTGAAGAGCACGATGTATTGAAAACGAGGGTCTTTTTTCAGTTCCAGGACGCGGTCGCGATAGGCCCAGAGAACTTCTTCGGCCTGGCGCTGGTCATACGTGCCGAACGAGGCGGTGTGATCGGGACTCTCGATAATGACCTCATGCGCGCCGGTCCCCTGCATAATGTCGTACATGCCGTCCCCAGACCGGGATAGTTCATACTCCACACGCAGCGCGGGGTATTTATTCGGAACCACACGGAGCCACCAGCCTTTCGAGTTGGGTGGCTTGCCGGGTTCCCGGTAGGCAAGTACCTCCTTGGGCGTCTTGTCCTCGTTGCCGGGACAGAACGGACACATCCCGGCTCGTTGTGGTCGGGGTTGCCGAACGAAATCCGTGGGGCGTTTCGCTCGTTCTTTTGCAATAATCACCCATCGTCCGATGACGGGGTCTTTACGGAATTCAGGCATCGCCTTCTCTCCTTACGACTTGCTGTGCGATAGTAGCAATCAAAACGGGGGAAGGTCCAGAGCGGAGAGGGTTTAAGAAGAAAGGGGGAGAAGAAACCATGTGCAAACGACAGACACGGAGGCAAACGACAGGCACGGAGGCCTGTCCTACTATTCAGTAGGCCAGGCGTCTCTGCCTGGCACAACACGCCAAGCCAGGAACACCGATTTCAGATATATTACGCCTGATTAAATCTCCCCATGTGAGGAATCCCAATGAACTCCATCGAACTGAAAACTCCCGAAATCACCTGCAAGATCGGCGACAATACCGCGGATGGCGCGCATAACGCCCTGTATAATGGAATCTGGGATCTGCGGTCCATCCACGAGCCGATAAACTTATTTGTCCCTTCGTACGCCGGACTGAATCTGGAACACATTTTCGACGGCTCGGCCACACGGGGCGACAACAAACGATTCTTCGAACCCCGGCATCATCCCATGGAATTGACCATGGAAAACGACGCAGCCACGCTTCACCAGACACCCACACCTTACATGAAAGTGGAATCGTGGACCTCGTTTCGCGTGGAAGAACCGAACCGGATACGATTCCAATTCCGCGCCCGCCCGACTCATACGGATTTTCGATTCAACTATCTCGGATTCTTCTGGGCCAGCTACATCCTCGCCCCGGAGAATAAGAGCATCTATTTCCCGACACCGGAAAGCAACGAACGGGGCTGGCGGTGGTATCAGCACTGCACATTGGCCCATAATCGGGACAGTTCCGTCTTGAGTGAGAAGGACGATTTCCAGCCGGCGCGGGAGGATGAGAAAGAAATGACCCTATATGCGGCTTGTTCGCCAGTGCGGTATGCCCGTCCGTTCTATTACGGCATACGGGGCAAAATGGTTCTGATTTACATTTTTGAAAAGACGGACGGGGTACTGCGGCTTTGCCATTCCCCATCGGGAGGCGGGCCGACACCGGACAAAATGGATACCTGCCCCGCCTGGGATTTCATCCAGTTCATCCCGAATCCCGAAGCGAATCGGACTTATGAACTCTCGTTAACCGCCGTTTACAAACTTTACGAAGGCCGGTCGGACGTGATTCGGCAAGTGGAGGCCATTCTCGGCCCGCAATAGTCCGGGATTTCCTGCCCGCACTTCCCCCGGATTGAATGGGTCGGGCATACTGTGCATAGAAATCTCTCAACAAGATGAGGTGAAACATGCCGGAAGCGATCGGGATGGTGGAACTCTCCAGCATCGGAATGGGATTTCAGGCGGAAGACGCCATGCTGAAAGAGGCCGGGGTGGTGTTGGTGCTGGCCCGGACAATCTGTTCTGGGAAGTATGTCGTGATTGTGCGGGGCGATGTGGCCGCAGTGGAGGCGAGTGTGGAAGCGGGACTGGCGGTTTGTCCGGCCTCGGTGATCGACTCGCTGATTATTCCGAACGTGCATCCGCAGGTATTCCCGGCCATCTCCAGCACCGTGGAGTTGCGTCCCGACCGCCCTCGCGCCTTGGGTATCGTGGAGACTTTCTCGGCCTCCTCCGCCATTGAGTCGGCGGATGCAGCGGTCAAAGCAGGCGATGTGGATTTATTCCGCATCCATCTGGCCATGGCCGTCGGCGGCAAAGGGTTTTTCCAGGTAACCGGAGATGTGGATGCCGTTCGCGCGGCGGTCCATGCGGGCGTTGAAATCGCCTCGGGCAAGGGCCTGCTGGTCAGCCAAGTGGTCATCCCCGCTCCAAGGGCGGAACTGTTTCGGGAGTTTATTTAGGCTTTTGGGCCGACGCGGACCTGGGGTGAAATGAGGGTAGCCGTGGGTGCAGTCCATGGATGGGTTTATCTTTCCCGCTTTTCCCCGACGTTGCTTCCTTCGATCTCGCGAATCTCATCGCGAAGTCTCGCAGCCAGTTCGTAATCTTCCTGATCCACCGCCTGTTTCATTTTTCGACGAAGGTCCTCGCGCGGATCGTGGGGAATCACCTGCTTGATCTCCGCCGCCAATTCCTGCAGATACAGGACCTCGCCGGATTGCTCCAAGTACTCTTCCCGATTGTTCTTACGAAGGAATTGGCGAATGTTTTCTATCGCATCTTCGATAAAATGCAGCGATTCGATGGGGCGGTTCCGACGCAAGGCCAGGTTTGCCTTCGCCCGCGCGTTCATCATAAGAACATAAGGACGATACCGCTCCAGAGAAAGTCGATCCTCCTCCGTTTCCGCATACTTGCCGATCAGGTTGAATAACCGCAGACTTCTGTCGGTGTCTCGCTCGACTCCCTCGTAATCCTCCAAATGGAACAGGCTGAGATATCGGTAGTAATACTGAAGGGCCTCATTGCGCAATTGGTTGCACTCTTCCGTCCCCAATCGGAATGTGGCATCGGAGCCGCGCTCCAGGATGTGCAGTTTGCGCCGGTTTTCATGGTATTCCAAAAGCGAGTCAAATCCGTATGGACGTTTGCCATCCGGGCGGCCCGTATCCTCCATTTGGAGCAGACCCAAATCCAGGCGCATCTGGACCTTCTTCCGACCGTCCTCCCCGGTGATCTTGCGCACCGTGATTCGATCCGGCTCGTAGGGCCATTCTTCCAAAACACGTGAAATGTCCGTTCCTGACATAGCTGGTCTAGAGTCAACTATCCGTTTTTTGAGCAGCGGATTTCCTTCCGGAACGCTGCGGAACAACCGGTTCTATTCTTATCCTAACCAGAGAGAGTGTCCTCACAAAGTCCGGCAAACAAAATCGGAAGAATAAAATGATCGCCGCCAAACGACCCGTGGATTGCCGGATACCGGATGATATACTGGGACCAGTAATACATTGGGATTATCAACAACATGAGTACGCATCTTCATACTCGGAATCGTCTTGTGACGTTCCACTTGATTTCCCTGGGTTGTCCGAAGAATCTGGTCGACAGCGAGAAAATGATGGCTTCCCTCGCGCTGTCCGGGCTGGTCCTGGTGGATGATCCCGAATCGGCGGATGTGCTGATTGTGAACACGTGCGGATTTATCAAGGCTGCCCGCGAAGAATCCTATTCGGTGATTCTGGAGCAGCTGGCACAAAAGCTCCGTCACCCGCGACAACGAGTAATCGTAACCGGCTGCATGGTGCAGGACAATCGAGAGGAACTGCTTGCCCGTGTCCCGCGAGTGGATGCCGCATTGGACCTGTCCGAGCAGGAATCAATCTCTGAGGTTGTCCGCAGTCTCCTGGATTTACCGAAGAACGGTGAATATCGGGGTGTCGATCCGTTTCCGCCCCGTTTGCTGGCAACCCCATCACACATGGCGTATTTGCAGATTTCCGATGGCTGTTTCCATCAGTGTTCCTTCTGCACCATCCCGAGAATCCGTGGAAAACTGCTCAGCCGTCCCATGGAGGAGATCCTTGCGGAAACGCGCGCATTGGCGCGGGGTGGCGCAAGAGAACTCGTGGTCATCGCCCAGGACACGACGTCCTACGGCTTCGATCTCTATGGCGAGTTCCGCCTGGTCGATCTGCTGAAAGCCATGGAAAACACCGAGGGTCTCCAATGGATCCGTTTGATGTATACTTACCCCACTCTCGTGGACAGCCGCCTCATCCATCATTTCGGTGAAAGCCGGAAACTTTGCGCGTATATCGATCTGCCGGTGCAGCACGGTGATTCGGAGATCCTTTCCGCCATGCGGCGGGGCAGCAGTCTGGACCATTTGACACGGACCATCGACCGACTTCGGGAGGCCCGCCGTGGGATTTCCATCCGTACATCCGTAATTGTCGGCTTTCCAGGAGAAACCGAAGCGCATTTTGAGAATCTGATGGAATTCCTGGAACGGACCAAGTTTGACCGTGTCGGCGTGTTTCCTTACTCCCGGGAAGAAGGAACCCCATCCGTCGATCTGCCGAATGAGGTTCCGGAAGAGGTGATCCGGGAACGATACGAATACCTGCTCGACTGGGCCGCCGAGCAGTCGCTCAAACGACACAAAAGACAGGTCGGCAGTGTTCTCCGCGTTCTGGTGGACCATGAAGATCCCGAAGACCCCCGGTATTTCTGGGGACGATGGGAAGGACAGGCTCCCGATGTGGATGGTCGCGTCCGGG
>JAKPRU010000151.1 GCA_029557025.1 Candidatus Omnitrophota bacterium
TCATTCCCCTCTGTGGAGGGGTGGACGGCGAAGCCGGACGGGGTGGTCTGCGGTTCGGTTTGCGGCGTTTTTTGGCGGCTAAACTGGTGGAGATGGTCTAGTTTTCGGAAAGACCCAGCAAAGTAAGCCGTCTTACCCCTCGGTGATTCTCCAGCTCGGTGTGTCCATGTCCCTGTCGCGCCGACGGTGGCGAGTGTATTCATGCAACTCCTGACACCGACACAGCCCCTTCACCACCTACCGGTAACAAGCCCTGTCCAACCCGGAGTCGATTAGAGGAGTCGCAATGAAGTCTGAACTTGGAGTAATCATCGCCATTTGCATGAGCTCCTGCGTGCTTGGGCCGACGCAAAATTCTCAACGGCATGACACGCCCCAAACATTCGCGCTTCAAGTGGAACGCGATGAAACCCTTGGTGCGGCCAGTTTCGACAGCGCAACCTATTACAAGGCCCGTTTGACCGCAGGTACGAGCTATTCGAAATCCGATGCAACCAGGCTTGACAATGGAGCACTCGACTTCTTTGCTGTGCCGAACCAGGTCCCGTACGAGGTGTCCGTGGTCGGAATCGGCCCCTTTGGCGTTGTCTACTGGTTCGGTACCGGTACCGGGACGACCAAGGCCAGCAATGCCAATGCGCCCGTTGAAGTCATCCCCTATGTCGTAAAGGTCAGGAAACCAAGCCTCGATAGCGATCTTGCTGGGGTTTGGGTCAAACCCACAGCATCTTCCACCTCCGATACGTTGATCTTCGATAATGCCAAATTTCGTACGCCCTACACGTCGGGGATTCCACCGCTCTTGGACGCCTCAAACGGAAAGATCCACTGCGGATCCGACATGGAGCTGTGCGGCGAATACAGAATCGTGAAATCGAGCATGCAGGACACCCTTTTTTTCAAAGGGGTTCGAGCAATCGATTCAGATTCATTGGTGAAAGATCCTGTCAGCACGGCCTATCTGAGGGCCCCTGCGGAAATGCTCGTTCCAACAATTACGTACCTCTCGCTGGATAGGGATACGCTTGCCATAAATGGAAGCTGGACAGGAATCCAGGCAGCGGCGACAAGTCCGAAGGGAGCGATGCAAGCGACAATCGAAATCTATCAGGGAGGAGCATACCGGACCGGAGATTTTGCCCTCGATTATCCACAGGTGACGGCAACCACCACATCCTGGGATGCGGCTTCCCAGGGAGCAAGTGGTATCATCGCAACGAACCGCGCCACCCCAGGGCGCTATGATCTGGTACTCACAATCGATAACGCCTTCGGAAGAATTAAACGAAGTTCATCGTTCGTTGTCGCAGGGGTCAGCACCGAAACCAACACGATTGCTTCGACCCATTCCAATGGAGTGATCCACAGCAGAGCCTCCGGCAATCCGAGCGCCTTCGCCCTGCTGGATCGCATGAGTATCAACTCCTCCAGCGATTCCGTGGCCAAGGATCTTATGGATGCCACGGTTGGGGAAGGACGGTTTGATGGGACACTCAAGGCGGGGAATGAAACGGATTTCATCCAGGCTGGCCCGACCTTTTCGTTCGATCGTGCGACGATCCAATCGATTGCCGACGCTTTCACCGGAACGCCTGTAACCAGCTTCACTGCTCAAGTGGGAGATGTCTGGATTGCGAGAGTTAAACGGATGGGGCCTCACATCGGCTTCGCCATCCAGTTCACAGAAGTCCATGTCGAATCGGGAAACAAGAACGATGGCTACGTCAAGTTCAATTATCGCGGAAGATGGTAAGCGGACAGAACGCAGCTTTGCGTTCCAGGCTTTGCCTGTCCAGGTTCGGACTGAACGTTTTTTGGGGATTGGAAAGACTTCGCTCGAGCAATCGCACCGAAACGGAA
>JAKPRU010000156.1 GCA_029557025.1 Candidatus Omnitrophota bacterium
CTTTAAGTCTGTGTGTTCCGGTCTCTGCCCATCCCGGCCTGGTGATTCACGCCGACAGCTACAAAGGCAGCGTGGCGGACTACCTCCGAGAAAATAAAAACCTGCACGGCGGCAGTCCGCAGGCGGCGATGACCGCTCCTGTTGCTGCGACCAACGAGGCCACAATGCACCGACCCATGGATGCCTATCAGTGGCCCAGCAAGTACTATCACATTCTCGCTAATCGGACAGACTCCGATGGCGACGGGCTTCGGGAATGCCGATACGCCATCGACTTCCGGCGCTTCGCTACGGATGGCGGATATTCTCAGGCTGAAATTGAGGCATTAAAGAACGAGCTTCGCGAATGTATGGAAATCTACAACCGCTCCCTGGTCTATGTCGGTCTGGAGTTCAAAGAGGTCAGCGACGGCAGCCAACATATCACGGCGCTGGCGACCGATTCGGCGGATGTCCAGGGATATGTCGGGATGGGGACCTATTTCGGCGCATTCGGTGTGGATGATGCGATCCTGCACTTTCGAAGCTCCTATGACCGTTTCATTCCCTCGTTAGGTCTGCTGGAAAACAACGCACCCCTTGCCGCTTATCGGTATCCGCCGGGGAATCCTTTTGTCTGTGTCTTTCCGATTGATGTGTTAGCCTTTCAGCGAGGCGGGCGGACTCTATACGGCTCTCCGTTCAGCAAGACCGTGCTGCATGAGGTGGGCCACCTGGTCGGTCTGATGCACCCGTTCGATGCGCTGACAAACAACGAAGAGAGGGCCACAGACAGTTACCTTGTCGATTGGCTGGCCTGGCCGGAAGTCGGGAACCCGCCACCGGACGCCATCGCCTGGACAGTCAACGGGGAAGGGCAATTCAGCTCCGGCTGGAGCAGAGGACTGAACAATACGTTTATGACCTACGATGCGCCCTCCAACCATGTCTACGGGGACCTGCCGCCCAATGTGAAAGCCTACCTGGCCCACTATTATGGCGTGTTCAACCTCAATGGGGCACAACAGCTGCTCGATACGGCCATCCGGGAATACCGGGAAAAATCTCCCCTTGCACAGGAAATCCTCACACAGGAAGCGGAACCGAACAACTCGTTCATCGAACCGTTCATCATGGAAATCGCCAAACCGGTCCTGGGAGCGCTTTCCTCCTACACCACGTACCGTGAAGAGAACTATCAGGATACCGAGGATTGGTATGCCTTCTACGTGGCGGAGTCCGATCTGGGTCGACAGATTGAGGTCCGGGTGTCCATCGGCTCCACCTTTTACGGAAGTTTCTGGTCGATCAGCAATACAGGAGTATACTACAATGGGGATGTAATGATCCAACTGTACGATTCGTCAGGACAGTACAGGGAGAGCGATGTTTCGGAGTTCCCTTCCATCACGTTCACACCCACGGAAGCAGGCCGGCACCGGATCGGAGTTGTGCATCCGACGGACGACGGATTCCAGGTCTCCAAAGATTATGTATTGAATGTCCGGTTCACCGACGGGCTGCCGTCCAGTCTGCCGACTTTCACACCGACACCGAAACCAACCTTGCCCCCCCGCAACACCAATCCGACCCCAATCGCCGTGAAATACAATCTCGATGGCGCAGTAACCGAGGTGTCCCTTGTGGATGCCTCAAACGACAGCCTCGAAGTGACGAATCCCGCACCCGGACAGGGAATCCGTTTCAAAGGTGTTATCAAGAATGTCGGCTATGAGGTGATTCCGGATTACAGCTGGGAATGCTATGTCGATGGAAACCTGTACAGCCGGTCATACAACAACGGACCGATTGAACTGAATACCTGGTGGACCTGGAAAACCGGCGGGAGATGGAGCGCCAGTACACCCGGCTTCCACACGGTCGAATGGCGTCTCTCGATCTCCGGCGACGAAAATCCAAGTAATGACACAAAAAGTCTGACCTTTGCAGTGGGAAATGTCGCTTTACCCACCTCCACACCAACCCGAACACCAACCCGAACTCCGACCGCAACACCAACCCCGACCTTCACTCCGACACGACCGTCATCCCCAACTGCTACGTCCACACCGGGCAGCGAGCCGCAGCCCATCGCGGTTTCGGAGTTTCATCTTCCCACCCTGGCGGAGAACGGATGGGCAGAAATACCGGGCGGATTCAGTAGCGCAACTCCGGGAAGTACCGCTGTTGTGAGTTTTACCGCCGGTCAATTCACCTCTTCGCAAGACAACCGGGGATTGGCAATCACCGTTGATCCGGGCGAGGTGACGTTCCTCCTCACCCAGACCGCGATCCCAACAAGCGGGTGTCACGCCCTGGTGCGCGCAAAAATACGCAGTAGCGGACCGTCCGCACAGGTGTTTATCGGAGCCTTGAAAGGCGATTTGTTCACCGGCCGGGATCTGGATTTCTCACTCGGCTACAGCAACTTCATCACCACAACGGCTTATATCAATCAGGAGGATGATATCCTGGTCCTGTTCAAACCCGATTCGGGAGAATTGGTCAGTCCGTTCATCCAGGTTGCAGGTGGCATGGCGCAGAGCACCGTGTGGATCGACCGGCTTGAGGTGTTTCTGCTGGCGCCGGGCAGCCCCTTCCCCGGCTGAGACTCGGACCTTGGAGTGCAGCCCTGGATTCCGGCATGAGGCAGCGTGATAGGGGAGAAGGGCGGAAAAAACATTATCAGGCGACCCCCGGCAAGATGACGGGGGTGCCTGCCCGGGACCCAATAGGTCGGTTGTTGTCATAGAGGCGTGAAAACCCGAACCTCTTGATTCAACCGGTCTCCGATCCGTTCCTCTTCTCGCGCAAGGTCGAAGTGTGTCTGAAGATTCAGCCAGAACTGGGGGGAGACACTAAAATAACGCCCCAGACGCAAGGCGGTGTCCGCCGTAATACCCCGCTCCCCGTGTACAATTTCATTCATTCGCCGAGGAGAAACACAGATGTCCTTCGCTAATCGGTATTGAGAAATGTTCATAGGCTTCAGAAATTCTTCCAGGAGGACCTCGCCCGGATGAATGGGGGATATTTTCTTCTTTTTCATAGTCGGTCTCCTAGTGGTAGTCCACGATTTCGACATCGTAAGCATTCCCGTCACACCAACGGAAACATATACACCACCGGTCATTGATCCGAATGCTATATTCTCCCGACCGATTCCCACTCAGCGTTTCCAGTCGGTTCCCGGGTGGAGTGCGAAGTGCATTGAAATCCGGTGCGGCATCAATCATCCACAGCTTGCGCATGGCCACTCGCTGGATATCACGGGGAAGTTTTCGAGAGTACTCCTGTCGAAACAGCTTCTCCGTTTCGCTGCACCGAAAGGACTTTATCATGATACGATCATAACGTCATGCGTTAATAAATTCAAGAAACAATTTGCTGCGACGTGACCCTGTTCATCCACACGTTCCCCCGCCGCATTCTGCCTTGGTATCTTACATTTATCTCATTGGCCTTTTGTGCAGAAGCACTTCCGCGTACTACCCTTACTACTACCCTCACTTCGGGGGTAGTACCCTTACCCCCCAAAACCGCCGGCGGGATTTCTTTCCCGTTCAAACGATACATTCTTCACCCCCCGCCGGCCAATCACAACCGCTGTTCCCCTCCCGCTTTGCTGTTTGATCGGCCAAGCCCACCGTACGCGCCCCGTCGTGTCCGCAAAAAAATAGCCGGCCTAGAGGTTAGACCGGCACAGTACTGCAAGCGGGAGGCGACTCAGAGCGAGTGGCCGCCAAGCGGCCACCTCTGATCTTTTGATATCCGGCTCATCGGCCCGGGCGAATACCCCGACCGCGAATTTCAAACCTCCTTGAGATCCATTGAATGCTCCGGTGAATGCTCCAGCCATTCACCGGCCTCATCGGTTTGTTCCAACTTCTCTACCGTTTCGGATCGAGGCTCCTCTTCGGATTTCGGAGGCAGCGCAGAATCCAATATCTCCGGTTCCAGGATAGATCGCCCCCGTTCAACCGAGGCCTGCCCGGAGGAGGTCTGCTCTTCAGACTCCGGCTGCTCCCCGGCGCTTTCGATCGCGTATGTCCCTTCGGGTTTCTCCCTGTCGAAACGCATCGAGATCAGCGATGAAACGCCTTCCTCCGCCATGGTGACACCATAAATGGTATTCGCAATGGACATGGTACGCTTATTGTGTGTCACAATGATGAACTGCGATTGATCCGTAAACGACTCCAGCATGGAAGTGAATCTCCCGACATTCGCATCGTCCAGCGCCGCATCAATCTCGTCGAGAAAACAGAACGGGCTGGGCTTAATCTGGTAAATGGCAAACAGAAGGGCAATGGCCACCAGCGTTTTCTCCCCACCGGAAAGAAGACTGATGGACTGAAGTTTCTTGCCGGGCGGCTGAATTTCGATTTCTATTCCGGCATCAATGGGGTCGCCTTCCAGCAGCCGCAACTCCGCGCGGCCCCCTCCGAACATCTTTCGAAACATGTTGTGGAAATTCACACGGACCTGTTCCAGCGTGGTCAGGAATTTCTCTACGGCTGTGCTGTGAAGTTCGCGAGTCGTCTGTACGAGGGTATTCCGCGCTTTCTCGAGATCATCCCGCTGAGCCGTGAGGAATTCATACCTTTCCCGAACCTCCTGGTATTCTTCGATGGCCAATTCGTTGACCACACCGATGCGCTCAAGGCGACGGCGCAGCGTGGCAAGCAATTCCTCAATCTCCTCGTCGGACCGCGTGTCCTCATCGGAAAGATCCTGCGGAATCTCCCCGTCGAACATTTCGCGCATCCGGCGCTCCCAGTATTCTTTCTCCACCGTTCCGCGCACCCGCTGCTGCTCCAACTGGTTACGCTCCTCATCCATCGCTTGGATACTTTCGAGGAAAGCCTTCTCCTCGGTTTCCAGGGCATGAATCTGTTCCCGCACGGAGGCGGCTCCCGAATCACTCTCCTGGATCTGCGTCCAGAGACTGTCGCGTTCCGACCGCAGAGCCCGAACCTGTTCATCGAGTGTGGCGATTTCTCCCTCGGCATCCTTTTCGCGAAGTTGCTGGAGAGAACTGAATTCCTCTTTTTCTTCAATGCTTCGCACCATCTCCGCGACATGTCGAGAGATGGTTTCACGTTGTTCGGTCCAGCGTTCCTGATCTTTCTGTCGTTCGAGAATTCTCATTCGGAGTTCGGCCAGACGTTCCTGGATGCGATTCCGTGCTTGTTCCGATTCGGCGACCCGGGCATCCCAGGAATCCATCTCTTCCAGCAGAAGGCTTTCCTGCTCTTTGAGTTCGGCCAGGATGCGCTGCCGGTCTTCCTCGGCTTCCTTGCCTTCCAGAATCGCCTTTTCAATGCGGGTCTGTTCTTCTTTTGTGGCGGCCAGGCTCTTCTGAATGCGGGCGATCAGTTCATCCGTCCGCCGAAGATCTTCTTTTGTGTGGCGAAGATTCGCCTCCGTTGCCAGCGTCTGTTCGCTGATCTCGTTCCGCTCGCCCCGGATTCGATTCACGGATTCGCGCAGTTCGGCAATCTGACGGGTCAGGTCTTCCCGACGCCGGGCCAGTTGTTCGGCCTCGGCCCGCAATCCTTCGATTTCATTGATCCGTGAAAGAAGACTCGTCTCTTCCACCGAACCGCCGATAATCACTCCCCGCCCATCCAGCAGCTCGCCTTGCGGAGTGACGATCCGCCAGCCTGCCGGTAAATTCGACCAGATTTGCAATCCCTCTTCCAGGCTCTCCGCGATTAATGTGTTTGAAAGCAGGGACTCGACAACCTCGGTGGTTTCTTCATCTGCGTGGACCAGCGTGTGGGCGCGACGTAATCCGCGCAACGGTTCGGGAACCTCTCCGATGAAAGTCTTCGGGTTCCCGTTTGCCATAAAGGCGACCCGACCTTTTCGCTTTTCGCGAAGACGTTCGATTGCGCGTTCCACAGTGCGGAGATCGGATGTGAGAATTGCCTCCAGCGCCTTATCCAGCGCGCTTTCAATGGCGCGCTCAAATCCCTTCTCGACAACAATTCGTTCCGCGATGGTGTGGGATAATCCCTCCACACGTTTATTGTCTTCACGCAGCAGGAATCGGACACCCGGCGCGAATCCCTCCAGGTTATTCTGCAAACGAACCAGAGATTCCAGCCGCGAATTCTTCTGTTGCCAAGCTGTCTCGGTTTCGTGGAGCGCCTTACCGGTCAGGTCACGCTTCTCCGAGGTCTCCTGAAGAAGCGAATTGACTTGCTCCAGGCGCGCGGCAAGCACGGCGATCTGCCGGGTCAGGTCGGCAGCCGATCCTTCGAGTTCACCCCGGCGGGCCAGGTGAGTGCGGAGATCGGATTCGCTCTGACGCTCTTGAGCAGCCAGGTTCTCCAGGCGGGATGTGTAAAACTCGTAATCGCGCTGCCATTCACGCGACAGATTACGATAATCCGTCATGGTCCGCTGAACTTCATTCAACCGGACTTTCCGCTGTCCCCCTTCGGCAGCGATTCGTCGGCACTCCTCACGGGCCAGATCCGCCTCTTTTTCCGCCCAACTCACCTCTTCTTCAATGCCGATCAGATCCTTGGAGATAGTCTTCAGATTCTCATCTGCAAGCCTGATCCGCTCTTCCTCCTGGGCAATCCGTTCCCGGTCCGCCTGCACCTCCGCGCGGAACCGCTCGGCAAGTTGCCGATGCTCGGTGATTCGGTTGCGCAGCGCCTCGATCTGCTTCTCGGTCTGCTCCAGCCGGTTGTTCAGCTGGAGGTAGGTATCGCGAAACTCGCGGGTACGGTGGTCGAACTGCTGCGCGGCTTTCATCAGTTCCGCTTTTCGACTGCGTAAATCTGCGATGTTCGCTCCGGATTGTTGAATTTTTGCAGTGAGTTCCTCAATCTGCCCGGTGAGCGTATCGAGGTCCGTCAACAGCTTTCGCCCACGCCGCCGCTCGGCTACCGATTCGATCAGTTTCAGCTCGCGGCGGTATTGCTGGACCCGTTCCGCCTGCGTGGCCTGACGCTTGAGGGAACGCATCTGGCGATCCAGTTCGGAGATAATATTATTGACAACAACCAGGTCATTCTCGGTCCGTTCGAGTTTTCGAAGCGCCTCTGCCTGGCGATGAAGATACCGGGACACCCCGGCGGCTTCCTCGATGATCTCACGCCGCTCTGTCGGTTTGGCGTTGATAATCATATCCACACGGCCCTGCTCGATCAGCGAGTATGTGCTGGTCCGCATACCGCTGTCCAGAAACAGGTCCGTGATGTCTTTCAGACGGCAGGGCGTACCGTTGAGCAGGTATTCGCTTTCGCCGTCGCGGAACAATTTGCGGGTAATGGCCACTTCTTCGTAAGAAACCGGCAGAAGTCGGTCACTGTTATCGAAAACGAGGGTTACCTGGGCAAGGCCGAGCGGGGAGCGGTTGGAGGTCCCGTTGAAAATCAGGTCCGCCATCTTTGTGCCGCGAAGTTTTCTCGGATTCTGCTCCCCAAGCACCCACCGCACCGCATCTGAAATGTTGGATTTCCCGCAGCCGTTGGGACCGACAACGACAGTCACACCGGAATCGAACTCCACCTCGGTCTTGTCGGCGAAGGACTTAAAACCACTGAGAGTCAATTTTCGAAGATACATATCGCCTCACTACCCATGCGCAGTACGTCAAAAGGTCAGAACATCCGCAAATGGTTCTATCTTGAGTCTTAAGTATAGAATAGGGAAATCAGCTCGTCAAGACAGAAAACACTATAGGTCGTGTTTTTTTTGATGTTAAACGACTATATATTGGGTTGTGGATAGATTCAAGTTACATCGCATGTAATTTATTGATTTTGCTGAAGTTATCCCGTGGATACGTCGTGTGAGTCACTTGTGAATTGCCTTTTTTGACCGGAAAACGGCAGAAATATCTTTCGGAGAATTGTCCTTGGAATGTGGGAGCGGTGCTCCCGTACTCCAAAGGTGCTTTTGCCGCACTACCCACAAGACTCCTCGGTGGTAGAATCATTTTGCAACCGGAGGAATTCACCATGCAGGATCTTCTTACGGCGATTGCGAAACAGGCGGGCCTGGACCGCGTGCTGTTCACCCCGGCGGTCAAACAACTCTATTTCGAAATGGCCGTCGCAAGCGGCGCGGTCACTCAGTTCAAACACGCCGATTCTACGCGCAACGGGCTTTCCTACGCGGCGGACAAAGCCGATGACAAAAAGCGCGCTCTGCTATTCTGTGCCTACCAGGAACTGTTCACCGCGTACGACCAGTTCATCCAGATGTCCAAGGACATGAGGCCGGTGGTGATTCTTGTCCTCCGGGATGAACTCGGAAAATACTCCCTGCCGAATGTCTCGCCCCTGTTTCTACGGGACACCGGCTGGGTTCAGTTTTGGACTCATACATTCCAGGAGGCGTACGACCACCTCTGCCTGGGGTATCTTCTCCATGAGGAGAAAAAAATCCGCCTGCCGGTGATGGTGATGCAATCGTGCCTGGACGGCGGCGGCGCACGCACGTTTCAGGTACACGAGAAACTCAACCTCGGCAGTCCGCTCAAGGGCCTGGAGAGCGAGCGGGCCGGAAAAACCAAAATGACCTTCGAGGAAGCGTTCGCCCGCATGGAACGCAAAAAAGAACCGCCCAGCCTTCCGGGCAGCTATCGCCAACTCATTGCCGCGCTACCGGATCTGTACAAACAATGCGGCTACCAGGCCAAAGAGGATTCGCTTCCGGTAGCGGGGAAAGTAGACAAAGCAAACCGCGCCATTATTTCGCTGATTCCCGCACCGGCGGATATTGAACAGAACGGCTATGATGGCCCCGGCGGCAAGTGCGCGTTCGTTCGTCCGCTCTGTTACCGCCCCCTGGCAATTCGGGATGTAATCGAGCAAGTAGCCGACCTGGATGCGCTGGCGGTAGTCGAACCGGACGTTACTCCCGGTGTCTTGCAGCCGCCGTTTCTCGGTGAAATCGCCGCGATGATCCCGCCCGGCTCGAAGGTACGCCTTCGGTCCTTTACCATTCCCACCGAAAGAACGGTCTTGACCGAGAACGATGTCATAACAATCGCCGACTTCATAGCCGATGGCGCTTGAGCAATCTCTTCCATCCACGGATAAAAAGCCGGAATTCGTCCGCGCCGGATTTGCGGAGATTTCCGCTCACTATGACCGTATTAACGATTGGATGACCTTCGGCCTGCATCGCCACTGGAAACGGACTTTAGTGCGCGGTTTGCGCTTGCAGCCTGGCGATCGCGTATTGGATTTATGTTGCGGTACGGGGGACCTTGCGTACCTTGGCGCCGCGGAGACGATTGCCGGAATGACTGTGGGGCTGGATTTCGCTTCTGAAATGATTACTGTTGCACAGTCACGAGCCGGCTGGTGCGTCTCGCAGCACAGGCCGGTCTGGATACGCGGCGATGCGCTTCGATTACCCTTCCCGAATCATTCTTTTGACGCGGCAATGATCGGCTATGGTCTGCGGAATCTTGCGGATGTTCGCAACGCCCTTGGTGAAATATCGCGAGTTCTTCGTCCGGGCGGGCGGCTGGCGATACTGGAGACCGGACTACCGCGTGGCCGCCTGGTCGCGGCGCTGCATCATTGTTATCTGCGGCGCGGCATCCGACTGCTTGCCGGGTTGGTGCATGGGTCGGCAGAAATGCACCGCTACCTGGCCTCATCCGCCCTGGCGTTTGCATCCCCTGAGGAAATCGGAAAGGACTGCGCGGCTGCAGAATTGAATGTTTCGGAAGTCAGACAATTCCTGTTCGGGTCGTCGGTAGCAATGTTCGCTGTCAAACGTCCATAGTGGTTATGGATTCCCGGCTTCGTGATTCGGTGGCAAGCTGCCCGCAGGCCCCCGAAATTCCGCGTCCTTTACTGGCCCGAACGGTTACTGTTACGCCCCCCTTTTCTAATATCTCCACAAATCGAGTAACCACCTGCCCCGACGGTCGGGTATACTCCGATTTCGGAATCCGATTATTCGGGATCAGATTAACATGACAGACCAGACCACGAAGCAACTCTACCAGCCGGTTGGCGTCACGGATCCCGTCGTTCACTCCCCGGATCAATAGATATTCAAAACTAATCCGCCGTTTGTCTCGCTCATGATAGTAACGCAGCGCTTCGAATAGCCGGTCCAGCGTGTAGACCTGCGCGATGGGAGCGATTTCCGACCGTTTCTGATCGGTTGTGCCGTGAAGGGAGACGGCCAGTTTGACTCCAGGGGCATCCTGAGCGAGGCGATAGATTTCGGGTACAAGGCCGACCGTAGAACACGTAATTCTCCTCGGCGACCAGCCCAGGCCTTCTTTTCCACAAAGGATATTGAAGGCGCCCGATACATTTTCATAGTTATGCAGCGGCTCCCCCATACCCATCAACACAACCCGTTTCACAGCCTTCCCCAGCCGCTGCGCTAAAAGAACCTGGGCCACAATCTCGCCCGCCTGGAGATCCCGCACCAGCCCCATTCGTCCTGTGGCGCAAAACCGGCAGGCAAAGGTGCATCCGACCTGCGTGGAAACACACACCGTAAACCCTTCGTCTTCTTTCCCGTCGCGAGGAATGACTACCGTTTCGACCTGCTTTCCGTCCGTAAGTTGAATCAGTAGTTTTTCCGTCCCGTCTTCGGGATCGGTCTGCCGATGAATGATGTGCGGAAGATCCACACTAAAACATTCATCGAGCCGTTGACGCAATGATTGCGGAAGATCCGTCATTTCCTGCCACTGCGCGGCGTTTCGGGAATAAAGCCAATTAAAAACCTGCCGGGCGCGGTACGCGGGCAAACCTTCATGGCGGCACCACCTTGCGAGATCTTCAAACGACTGGTTCCAGATCGAATCGCGTTTCATCAGAACACTCTCGCCTACAGATACTTATTAAACCACGCTACAGCATCCCGGATATATTCCTTCGGGAGTTTGTGGCCGGACTCAAAAAATTTCAAATCTTTTTGTTCGCTGGGGATGAGATCATAGAGTTGTTTCGCCGAGTCCTCGGAGCACAGCTCATCCGTGCGCCCCATCAGCATGAGAAACGGCCGCCCCGCCAGACCCCGAACATAGTTTTTTGGCGCGACGGGATAATACTTCTCTGTCATCGCCGGTGTAACGCAGGCGACGGTGACCTTGATCCGTGAGTCTACCGACGTAAGCAGAAAACTCTGTGTACCGCCCATACTGTAGCCGAGAACTCCGACCCGGTTCATGTCTATTTCCGAACGGGTGGCCAGGTAATCCAGGCCGCGGCGATAATCCATCGTTGTTTGAGTATAGATTTCCGGCAACGTAAAGTAGTTCTTCCAACCGTCTTTTTCCGAGTAGTTCACATGCGCATAGTCGATCTCGGCTGCACGTTCCCCATGCGCCTGCGCATCCAGGGCAAATACCGCGTATCCCGCTTCCAGCAATGCTTTCCTCGCAAGCCCGCCGTGGATAAAGTTATCATCCTCCCACCAATTTAATTTCGCCCCGGACCACCCGTGCAGCAACAATACGCAGGGGAATGGGGCCTGACCGGTCTTCGGTAACTCAAGAAATGCCGGGACCAGAAATCCCCGCACACCTCGGAACACGATCTTGTCCCGCGCGTAGTCGTCCCGTTCGCGACGTTCCACCATCCGCGCCTCCAGGGGAATACTCGGGTCGTACTGGTAAAATTGTATGACGGCCTGGTAGGCTTCCTCGCTCAGGGTTTCGAGTGTCGCCGGCGCATCCTGCGCCGAAGCGGTTAGAGGAAAAGCCATTACAATAAAAACGAGAGAGGACAGAACCGGATATCGATTCATCATGGAATCCCTTTCTTTATCTGGCCTTGCCGCCCGATTCGCTCAAAAGGCGAATACAAGTCAACATTTCTTCACGGAATTGCCGGACCTTTTCTTCACTGTTGGTGAGATCGATTGCGTCACGAGAAAGCCCCAGGTTCATTTCCTGGTAACTCTGATCCATCCATGGCGCAAGGGTTTCCTTTATGAGACGGTCCACCCTGCTTCGGATCTCCTTGTCGGCGTCTCGCGCCTGGAGGTGGCTCCGGAGCGCGCTCAGGATCCGGTAATCCTCGATCCCCTCTCGAACCGCCTCCCAGCGCCGGCTGGTAACAGGTCCGTCCTTTGTGGGATAAATCAGCATGTACTCGAATTCGGTACGGCCCCACGGGTCCTCGCCGTGATTGTAACACCAGTACCCGATTCCGGTCGCATCATAACGGAACGCGAAAAGAGCGGCGATGCGGTACTCGGCTACAATGTTCGTATTCTTCAGATACGCGCCGATGGGCCTGCCGTAGCTGTATGAGCAATTGTAAGACCACAGCGTTTTCCCCGTACCCCGGATGCATTTCATCTCCGGGGACGTCTCCGGAAGCATATTGATTCCGGGACACCAGATATCGGTAACGGGGGCCATCGCTTCAAACATCGGCAGTTCCCCGCCGCCGTCCGTGTAGATTTGGATCGCCGGATCCGCTTTCCGAACGGCTTTACCAAAGTCGACATATTGATTCACGATGTTCCAACCGAAGCCGCCCGGTTCGTCAAATGGGTACAGGGCAAAATGTTGTTTGTCGATGCCGTTTTCGGATAGATGTGCAACCAAGTCCTTTAGATAGGTTTCGAGTTCACGCTGATACGGCGTTTCTCCGGGCTTTCCGGCCAGGTTCGGCATCCCTTGAAGTAGAAAAACTACATCATGCCCTTTCACTCCCTGGATCGCGGCATCCAGTTGGGTGTAGTCAATACCTTCAGGTTCCCCCGGCTTGCCTTTCGGTTGGGGTAACGGAAGAACGAAAACATTATTCCCATGCGACAGTAAGTCCTCATAGTCGGATTCTTTGGCCGATGCCCAGGTGCAAAGACGAAAGACGCCCGGCGGGGCCGGTTCGAACGCGAGAACATCCAGGTCGATTTCTGCCTGAACCTCCGGTGGAGGCACGGATGCAGGATTAGTCAATTCCAGGACTCCTGCGCCGTTCAAGGCCAGGCAACGGACGGTAACGCGGTATTTCCCGGAGGTTGTCGGTGCAACAACATCCAGCCAGACTTGCCGGGCCGATAGGGACGGAATGGAGATAACCCCGGATTCATCGAGTTTCGGCAGCGGGTCCCAGGACATCGCCCCAAGCGAGGTGGGAACGGAAATGGCATGGCGCGGTGTTACGGTCACAGCGGGATCGGATGTCTCTACAAGAACCTGTGTTTGAATCGGCCGATCGGTGATATTAAACAGATTGAGTGCAAATACCTCATGCTCTGTCGGGACAGCGGTTCGGTTGATTCGTAGGAAACTGGTAGCGTTTGTGGGAATCTGTTCGTCTACCGCACGGTTCTCCCACAGAAGACCTTCAAAGGGAATAATGCTTGTCGTGGCGCCAAGGCGGACGGACGAAGAAACGATGCGGGAAATATTATCTATTCGTGCCGCTTTTGCAATGAGGCTAGATGTCTTCTTGCAGGTAATGTGTTTTGCTTCCGCATCCGCATTCGGGAATTGGTTCTGGAGAGATTCCACCGCATCCACGTCGTGTTTCATAAGCGCAAGTTCTCGTTCCAGGGCGGATGCCGACAGCGGCAGGATTGGTTCTACCGAGCGGCGCGTGTCTGTAATCGCCGCGAAGGTTCGTTCAAGGACAGCGCGGTCATTCGCAAACGGGATCAGCGTCAGTTCCTTTGTGCCGTTACAGATCGGGGTTCCGTCTTGTCGGGCAAGGGTCCAGGCAATTCGGTGCAGCCCCGGGGCAACTGGAATGAAACGCATACGCAATTCGCCATACTTTCCCACTACGAACGTAGTAGCCATCCGGCGTGACCCGTCCGGCGCAAAAATATCGGCGGATGCTTTCAGGGGCGTGCCGTTCGATGCCGGATTGTAAATTGAAAAACAAATATCCTGTCCGGTGAATAATGTGTGCGAGTCCAAGGCCTTTGGAATCATGCGGATGGAATCGGCCTGCGAGAGACCGAACCAAGAGGCCTTCATATCCGGTGTGCAGCGATACCCGCCCCATTGAATAAGCGTGTCGGTTTTTGCGGGTGTCCGGAAACAAAAAATCTTCCCGGATTCGCCCCCGGAAATCAGCATTTCAAGGCCGGGGGAAGAGTTAGTCATATCGCCGAAAATGGGCGTTGAGTTAGTTGTTCGGTTCGGGAACTGGTAGTCGAAAAGAACGTCGCCGGAATGATCCAATACCATCAGGTGTCCCTGTTGAGTAGCAAACACATATTCCGGGCGGCCGTCCGAATTAACATCGAGAATGGAACCGGAGGCGAGACTGCGCCCCTGCATGTCGATTTGGCAGAGTTGGGTCCCGTCCTCGTCGTAACGGTAAATCACACCTAATTGTGTAATCAGAAAAATATCCGCGCGGCCGTCGAGGTCCGGATCGCCGACCGAGATTGTGGAGGCAATCGGTCCGGATGTGGGATTCTTCCAAAGGACATCTCCGGTAACTCCGTCGAGGCAGAAGACCCAGCCGGAACTCGATCCGGCAACGACTCTCGCCGAGCCGTCCGATGCGCCGAAAATGACCGGCGCGGAAGTTGACCAGGATGGAGAGGTTCCGCCAATCTCTCTTTCCCAGAGAGTCGCCCCGCTTCGATCCAACGCAAAAATCAGCCCCGCCCCCGTCGCGACTACAATCTCAGGAGTCCCGTCGGCGTTCAAATCCCCTACAGCGGGCGAGACGGGAATCCCACTCACCTGCGCCTGCCAAATCGGCGTTCCCGTCAATGAATCAAAGCACCAGA
>JAKPRU010000159.1 GCA_029557025.1 Candidatus Omnitrophota bacterium
GTTCCGGTGTCTCCCCCTGTTTATTCTCCCCCGGATGTTCTGCAAAGCAATACCAGGCAGTCGTCCGGTTTGCATAAAAACAGCACGGGATTGATTTTTTACTCCGATGGTCGCCTGATGGCGGATCTCTATTTGAATGAGCAGAACCTTCCGGGAGGTTTGCGAGTTGTGCTTCAACCGATGACAAAGGTATTCCGGGGGCGGTGGTCGGTTTTGCTGAACGGCGAGTCGGTTGACAATTTTGAGATCACACCCGATCTCCGGATGGAATGGAAACACGAAATCCCGTTTCAACCGGGGCGGAACCTGATGGAGATTGCCTTTCAGAACACGGGACCACGGGGGGATTCCGGCGCTCCGATTGTTCGAATTCAATCCATGATCCTGGAATCCGGCGGGGCTGTTTGATGAGACGGATCGTTCGCAACACGATATTCATGTCTCTTTTCGGAATCATCGCTCGTGGCGCGGGTCTGATCCGCTATGTGTTTCTGGTAACGTTTCTCTCGAATGAGGCGTTCGGCATTCTGAAGTTGGCGACGGATATTGGGGGGGTGGCACGCGCGTTTATGGACGGCGGGGTGGACCAGCTGGTTTCGCGGGACGGCGCTCGTGATCCGAACCGGTTGCCGCGTTTTTTTTGGACGGCCTGTTTCCTCAAGATTCTGTTGGCGATCCTGTTTTTCGCGACAGCGCCGTTTTTATTGCTTCGATTCATGTCGCCCTCCTCGGTCAGGGTAGCCATGATTTATTCGGGATTCACGGTCGCGTTGTGTCTTACAGGAGTGGCGCGTTCGGTGTTTACGGCATTGGAGAGGATGGAGTACATCTTCTACACGAACATGCCCAGTCGGATTATCGGGTTGGCCGTGACCTTTGTCTGTCTTCTGGTGGGAGCGCCACTGGGAATTGTCGCATCGGGGATGGGACTGGAGAATGTACTCTGGCTGATCCTCCTCATGGTCTACATGGTTCGTTTCGTTCCCCTGGCCCGTCCTCGATTCAACTTGCGCGAGGCCGGATGGATGTTGTCGGAATCCTGGCCGATGGCGTTGTATGGATTCTTCACGACGCTGTATCTTCGGTTGGATACCCTGATGCTGAAGTGGCTTTTGCCCCAGGGAACGGCACTGGAGGACATCGGTATTTACGGAAAGGCCCAGTATCCGGTGGAGGGTCTCAGTCTTCTTCTGACAGGATATATCATCGCGGTTTTCCCGGTGTTTTCCCGTCTTCAGGTGCAGGACCGCCAAGCGTTCGCTTCTCTGTTTCGGCGGTCCACGGTGTTGTTGATGGGGATCACGATTCCGGTGTCGATCATGATGGGGGGATGGGCGGACGGATGGTTGTCGCTGTTTCCGAACAAGGCGGAAGGATCGGTCCCCATTCTTGGGATTTTAGGGATGACCCTCAATTTTTCTTTGCTGAATGTCTTCATTATTACCGTATTTACAGCCTGCGACCGTCAGCGGTGGCTTGTGCTTTTCACCTGTCTCACGGTGGCGGTTTCTTTTATCAGCAATTACATTATGATCCCCATCCTCGGGAACTTGGGCGCGGCGTTTGCCTCCCTTGGTTCGCAGATTTTTCTTTTTGCGGTCATGCTGACCATCCTGTGGTCGGAGGTCGGCATTACTCCCCCGCTGGGTCGGTGGCTGGGGTTGTTGGTTTCCGGGGACCTTGCGGGGCTGTTTTGCAATTGGCTACTGCCGCCCGGATGGGTTTTGCTGCTTCCTTTTCCCTACCTGGGATCTTTTTTCCTGATTGCGTTTCTATTGCGGGTTATCCGTCGGGAAGATATCGAGTGGCTCCGACGGACCATCCACAAAGCATGATATTCCCCTTCTGCGTTTGTTGGACTCGGAACAGCAACCTGGATCATCTTCCTGACATTGAGTAGATTGAAATGTGTGTAGAGGGTGAAATGTCGAGCGACAGACTGGCTTCCGAAAATCCTGATCTGGACCTGAAACGTCTCCGTGAGGAGTTCGACAAGATCATTCTGCCCAGCAAAGCCAAAGAGCTGGGTGTGAATGATGATGAACTTGTTGTGACGGTCCGTGGCGGAAAACGAGTTTTTACAACTCGGCAGAAAGTAAACCTGGATCTTCAGCGCAGCCGGACATTCGCCGTTGCTCCGAAGAAACAGGAAGCGATGAAACGGGCCATCCGGGACGGCGAGAACAGCGTGATTGGGGATATCGAATCGCGCCTGGAAGATTGTTTCCGGCTGGTCGAAGCGCTCAAGCAATCCGAGCAGATGAACTCCCTGGAAGAACGCGATACAAAAGTCCTTTTGAAATCCGCCGCAGACAATGCTCTTCGATTCGGCACGGAGCTGCAACGGATCGAGGAGGAGATCGAAAAAAAGAAGGAAGCGGATCCCCTTCTCAGCCGGCTGGACCAGCTGGCCCGCACCCTTCAGGCATCCAGGGAACGCGGCGATGAGGAGACCGCGGCCAAACTGCTGGAAGAGAATCGAGAGGCCCTGGCGCAATATGAGTCGCGCCGTCGCGCATTGGAGCCCGATATCCAAAGCGCCCTTCATGCACGGCTTGGTATATTGCGGGAACAACGTCGCGTGATGAAAGCCCAACTCCAGCTCTATGTCGAGTGGTCTCAGGTTTTATGCAAACAAGCCAAGGAGGTGGTTGGCGACTATGCGCCCCGCGAACAGAGAATGAAAATTATGACCTGTGCGCAGACTCTGGGCACAGAATGCAGAAAGGCTGGGGAACTTTGTATCAGTAAGGCGCCGGCGGAGTTGTCCTCGGATAAGAGCATCCGGGACCGGAATGATGTTATGGAGCAAGAAACCCGCCATTTCGATGCGGCGGTCCGAAACATGGCGGAAAATACGCGGCACTTGGAAGAACTGTTAAGTCAGACTGTATCGGAAACCAAGAGCGCCCACCGAATGGTCATTCGAGAACAGGACCAGTAAAATCCCGCCGGGTACAAGTTCACATCCCCGAATCCATTAACACCTTGTGAATCGGAAACGCAAGGGGCAGAATAGGTCAATCCCAATTCCGGAGAAGCAATGATGGCGCAAATCAAACAAATCGAGATTATCCCCGTCCAATATCCCACGGTCGGATTTTTTAAATTCTTGAAAGACGGACGACCTGCGGTAATTGTCAAAATCACGGCTGACGATGGAACCGTGGGCTGGGGGCAGAGCGTCCCCATTCCAACCTGGAGCTATGAAACGCTGGAATCCTGTGTGACCGCGCTGAAGCAATACATCGTTCCAGCCATAATCGGCCTGGACCCGTTCGATCTCGACAGCGCTCATCGTGCGATGGACACGGCCATTTCTCCCTCGTTCTCCACGGGGATGCCGATTGCCAAGGCGGGAGTGGACATTGCGTTGCACGATCTGGCGGGAAAACTCCTTGGAGTGAATCCGGCTCAGCGTTGGGGCAGGCGGAGCGGCGGGGAGGTCCGGCTCAGCTGGACGCTGAATCCTCGAACACTCGATGAAATCGAGCCTCTCATTAACGAAGCACGGCAGAGGGGATATCGGGATTTCAATGTCAAAGTTTCACCCGATCCCATGTTCGATCTCGAATTGTGCAGACAGGTGAAGGAGCGTGCGCCGGACGGTTTTCTCTGGGCGGATGCGAACGGCGGATACGACCCGGCCACGGCGCTGTGGATAGCTCCGAAACTGGCCGACATCGGTGTATCGGTGCTGGAACAGCCCGTAAAAGCGAACCGCCTGGCTGCATACCGGGATTTGAAACGGCAAGGCGCTCTTCCGATTATCCTGGATGAGGGAGTGGTTTCCCCATCGGATTTGATCGAGTTTCTGCGTCTTGATATCCTGGACGGTGTTGTGATGAAACCGGCGCGATGCGGGGGATTGCTTTCGGCTCGACGGCAGGTAGAGATTCTTCTGGATGCCGGGCTGATGTTTCTCGGCAGCGGTCTGACAGACCCCGACATTTCTCTTGCGGCGAGTGTGGCCCTGTATGCTGCCTATGAATTGAAATTCCCGGCGGCGCTGAACGGGCCGCAGTTTCTGGGGCATTCGGTTCTGGCATCACCCGGCCTGCAGCCGATAGACGGAAAACTCTCCGCACCGACCGGCCCCGGCCTCGGGATTGAAGTGGATGAAAGCCGAATCGACGCCATTCGGATCTGAGCCGGATGGCGGTATGTTCTTGCGGGCGCACACCGGGTAGAGTACATTTCTGTTTGTTGACAGGCACGGAAGCCTGTCCCATCGGAGTCGCGCTCGCGACAAAGTGTTCCCGCACCGCGCGGATAAAAAATCGGCAGAAACAAATCGGAGGATTGCAAAAGATGTACAGAAAATGGATGACAAATCTGGTTATGGTATGGGTGGCCTGCGGGTTGCTCGGACTCGGAATGGGGTGCGCATCGGCATCAAAGACGAAATGCTGTGCGGCGATGGAAAAAACGTGCCCGATGGAAAAGACATGCCCGATGCAGACGGTGGTTCGGCATGTGGTCTGCTTCAAGTATAAAAGTACCGCCACCCCGGAGGACATCGAGAAAATCAACCAGGCATTCGCAAATCTCAAGAATGAAATGCCGTTTATTATCGGGATCGAAATGGGACCGAATATCAGCCCGGAAGGGTTAAGCAGGGGATTCACGCATTGCTATGTAGTGACATTCAAGGATCGACAAGGGCGTGATGAGTACCTGCCGCACCCGGCACACAAAGCCCTTGTAGAGAAGTTGGGTCCGATACTGGAAGAGGCTTTTGTAGTGGATTACGAATCCGTTCCGGTGTGCTGCTGCAATTGTCAATGTGGTAAACAGTGTGCCGAATGCATGAAGTGCGCCAAGTGCGCCAAGTGCGCCACGTGCCCGAAGAAGTAGAGATCGGGAACGGGAGTGTTGGGACGGGACATTGGAGTGGTATGTCAAAGGATCAGCGAGGGCGAGGGGTATCACGCGGTCAGGAGAAAAGCGATGTTGAGCACGTATACCGCGAAATACACAAAGATCGGTCGTGGCTATATGGGCCA
>JAKPRU010000178.1 GCA_029557025.1 Candidatus Omnitrophota bacterium
TGTCCTCTGGGAAAATAAAAAGAGTTCTATCTCCTTAACAGACAAGGATATACGTGAAATCCAGCTTGCAAAGGGGGCCGTAAAAGCCGGGATTAAGATCCTTTGTCACGAGCAGGGAATCACGGTCGATAAAATCGACAGAGTCTTAATTGCCGGTGCGTTTGGAAGCCATTTGCGACCGGAATCGGCGCTGAAAGTCGGCCTGATCCCGCCCATGGATATCGAAAAAGTGCACTTTATCGGCAATGCGGCATGGGTTGGCGCAAAAATAATGCTGTTATCGGAGCCTGGAATGCGACGTTCACGAGTCATTTCGGAAAAAATGCGCTATATTGAGCTGTCCGGCAGGATGGATTTCCAATCCGAATTCGGTCTTTCGATGGGTTTTGATGATAATTGGGAGTATTCCGGTGCCATTTGAGATCGGCCAAATGAACGAAGAGAGGTTAACAGGACCCTTTTTATGCCCGATGTGGCAATTTTCCGCGCTCATTTTCGGCATAAAGGGCCTTTTGTTCTTGACATGAAGGAAGATTTCTACTAAGAATAATTGGTCTAAGGATGTTCATGGCAGACGGACAGGTATGTTTTGATGGTCAACTCGAAACAAAAGATCCCTAAGGATATAGCCGAAAGGGGGTTTGATTCATTGAACAAGCAACGAGCAACCTACTCTCGTGTCGGCCGCTTGCGACAGCTTGGTCTGGTCCTGGTGGTTGCAATCAGTTTCGTGAATCCAAGTGTGTATGGTCAGTCGGAAACCCCGACGTCGTTACCGAGGCTCAATTTCCCCGATGCGGCGACTTTGAATGGTGTCGCCGCATTGGACGTTTATGGGGGAATTGGATTTGCGCGTTCGGTGTCGGGACCGGATTTCTTCGATGAATTGTGGACCGCGCAACGGATACCGGTCACGGAAGATTTCCTCGCGTACCCGTTTTTCTTCGGTTTCAATATCCAGCGCGACATGGATTTTGTTGCCGATCCCAATGACAATGTTGTGGGCGTGATTGTGGCCGATGGGTATGGCGGCGTGCACACCTACGGGGAAAGCCCGGCAGCGACACCGCAATTCCGGACCGGTGTGCCCGATTTTCATACGCAGACAGGGGTCTATAACGCCTCCCATGATCCCGATGTTTTCCTGCCCTATTTCTTCCCATGGGACCTCGTGCGTGATCTCGAAGTCGCCCCGGATTGGCGCGCGGCCACCAATGCGTACCAGGGGTATTACATCCTGGATGGATTCGGGGCAGTTCATTACGTCAACAACCCCGAAGTGCTGGCGATGATCCAAACTGAGATCAACAATGCTACACCGGACGAACGGAGAAATGATCCTCTGGTCGGCACGAAGAATTTCTTCAACGTGTTCGGCTTCCGGCCGATGTATCGTCGGCATTATGTGCCAAGCCAGGAAGTGTTCGACGCGAACTACGATCCTAATCCGGCTCAAAATCCCGACAAAGTGAAAGTGCGGGAGTATATGAGCCATGCACCATGGGTTGCTTCCGAATTACCGCAGACCCCGAATCATCGGCATCCATATTTCGCCAAAGACCTTGAGGTCTCCACACGGTTCTTCTCTATCTCCACCAGCCATGTGTCAAGTTCAATGGTTCGGAAGATGGCTGCCACCGGGCTGGGAGTGCCCGATTCCGCCTTAAACACACCGATTGCGATCCCGCTGGATCGTGCGCAGATCAGCAGCACGAATTACGGTCGCGATGTGGCGTTGACCAACGGGTATTACCTCCTCAGCGGGCTGGGAATCGTCCATTCCATGCTGGAAGATGGGAACGGCAATCCGATTCCGGCCCCGTGGGAAAATCCCAAGAACGGCATGTTTGATCCGAGAGTGAATGCCCCTTACTTCGGATTTGATATAGCGGAGGATTTGGAACTGTTCCCGAACGGGCTGGGATACGCTCTTCTGACCAGCTATGGCGAGGTTTACTTGGTTTCCGCGCCGGGGGCCGATATCTGGAACAGTTTCGATCGGACCTCGTTCTCCAATACCGACCCATCCACGATGGCTCCCTATTTCGGATTTGATATCGCTCGCGGACTCAAGTTGGTCGCTTATGTGGACCGCGCCAATTACGGCAAACCCAATATCACGTCTCCGAGTGTCGATCCGAGACATGGAAAAATTGTGGGCTATTATGTGATTGATGGATTCGGCACGGCGCACGGTGTTGGGAATGTGGCGAATCTTCCCCTGGATGGCTCGGCGCTGCCGCTATACAACGGCGATCTGACAACGGATATTGAGATCTCACCGGTGTTTCGTCCGATTACGGACAGCACGGCCCTGTTCGAGACAACGCTCAGCCAGACCATTTCGCCGCTGTTTTACCCGGTGACAGACAGCTCGGCAAGTGGAGGGTTTGTCCTCGGCCTTTTGTGACATAAAGACAACTTTTGTCACCGATCAAAATGCTGAAAATCGGGCGGGTCCCACAAAGACCCGCCCGTGTACTTTTTCAGGGGATGTTTTTCTCGTATGATGAAAAGAACAACCCATCTTTCCAGGGAGTGACAAGCAATGAGCAGCGAACGGATTCGGGGGGAAGGACTCACATTCGACGATATTCTCCTATTGCCGAATTATGCGGAGCTCCTGCCGAGTGAAATCGATACCAGCGTTGCCCTGACGGATAAGATTCGGCTGGCGGTTCCTCTCCTCTCCGCCCCGATGGATACCGTGACCGACTCCAGGCTTGCGATTGCGCTGGCCCAGGAAGGCGGACTCGGTATCCTGCATCGAAACCTGTCCCCGGAAGAACAGGCAAAAGAAGTCGATCGAGTGAAACGTTCGGAAAGCGGGATGATCGTAAGCCCGATCACGCTTCCTCCGACCGCGATGATCTCGGAAGCGCTGGAGATCATGGCCCGGTATCATATTTCCGG
>JAKPRU010000204.1 GCA_029557025.1 Candidatus Omnitrophota bacterium
GAGTGGCCTCGTTGATTGTGGTTCTTTCGGTGATGAACGGATTCGGCAAGGACCTCCGGGAGAAAATCCTGAGCGGGCGATCCAACTTGGTGTATACGGCCTATCAGGGATCTCTGCCGGATTCGCCGCACCTTCCGGCGGTATTCTCGGAAGATCCGAATGTTGTGGCCGCCGCGCCGCTGATTGAGAGTTTTGCGCTGGCTCAAGTGGAGAAACAGTCCTCTTATGGGGGTGTTCTGGTTCGTGGAATTGATCCGGCTTATGAGAGTTCCGTATCGGATCTCGATCGGAAATTGCTTGTGGGCAGTCTGGACCGACTACGGCGGACGCATCCATCCCCGGATTCGGCAACGGAAATGATTCCGATTATCGAGGTTGCCGAACCGCAGTTGCCGGGGATTGTTGTGGGGAAGGAGATGGCCAAGTATTACTTCGGGATTTATCCCCCGCGCCGGGCATCCAAGAGCGAAGAAGCCGAAGCGATGCGGGAGGCGATCGGGCAAACCATCACACTCACCGCACCGCCCAGCGGTAAGGACAGGCCCCAGGGTGCGATGCCCCGCGTCCGTACATTTGAGGTGGTTGGTGTTTTCTCAACGGGACATTATGAATTCGATCTGAATTGGGTCTATATCTCGATCCGGGAAGCACAGTATTTGTATGACCTTGTGGGGCGTGTGGGGGCGTATTCCATGGCTCTCAAGGATTTCTCCGAGCGGGCGACGGAAGAGACAGCGGAACGAATCATTCGCCTTGTGGAACGCTATAACAAAGGGCAACCGAGAGAGAACCGTCTGGATGGCTTTCCGGTGACGTGGATGACGATGAACAAGGAGTTTTTTGAAGCGCTGGTGTATGAGAAGCGGGTGATGAGCTATATCCTTCGGATCATCATTCTGGTGGCGACATTCAATATACTCACAACGCTTTTCATGGTGGGGATGGTCAAGACGCGGGACATCGGCCTGTTGCGCGCCGTCGGGGCCAGGCATTCGAGTGTCCTGCGGATTTTTTTGCTTTTGGGACTCTTGATCGGTGCGATTGGGGTGTTTTCGGGGTTGGGGTTGGGGTTGGCAGTGTGCGAATTCATTCGACGTGTGGGGATCGAGATGCCCGGTGACGGTCAGGTTTATTATTTGCAGTATCTGCCCGTACGGGTGGAATGGGGCGATGTGTTTGGAGTGATCGGTTATACGTTTGTGGTGAGCCTGGTAGCGAGCCTGTTCCCGGCATCCTGGGCGGCGCGACAGCAGCCGGTTGACTCTC
>JAKPRU010000220.1 GCA_029557025.1 Candidatus Omnitrophota bacterium
CGAGGCGCCGGTGAACCTGGCCTACTCTCAGCGGAACCGAAGCGCCGCCGTGCGGATTCCCATGTATTCTCCAAGCCCGAAAGCGAAGCGCGTGGAGTTTCGGCCCCCGGACCCATCCTGCAACCCGTACCTGGCTTTCCCGGCGATTCTGCTGGCCGGCCTGGACGGCATTCAGAACAAGATTGATCCGGGCGATCCGCTGGACAAAGACATCTACGACTTGCCGCCGGAGGAACTCGCCCATGTCCCACAGGTCCCCGGTTCCCTTTCCGAGGCGCTTGATGCGCTGGAAAAGGACCATGAGTTCCTGCTCAAGGGCGACGTATTCACACCGGATGTAATAGAAACCTGGATCAAGTACAAACGGAGTAAAGAAGTCGATCCCGTTCGATTGCGCCCGCATCCATACGAATTCTATCTGTACTACGATTGCTGATACTTTTTTAGATCCTTGTTGCCGGGGGACGCGGTTTGCGGACCGCGTCCCCCTTATCAATTAAGAATTAAAAATCTCGTTCGTCGTCCCGGACAGGACGGGGTGAGGATCATGACAGCACCCACGTCCCGACACAGCCATTGCATCATGGTTGAATGAATCCGTTCCGCCAAGTGGTCTTCAATCAGGATTCCGTTGAGGGAATCGCTACCGGGCCTCTACGATGTTGCCGCAGTCGCCACAGGAAGAAAACCGTCGAAGCTACACAGGGAATAACGGCCAGGCTACTCATGGCAATGCGCAAATCGAATCTCTCCGCCAAAAATCCCACCGCCCCCGGAAACACGATTCCGCCTCCGTTTCCCGATACGGCGAGCAGGGCGAACATGGTGGAGCCAGTGTGTGGGAACGCCTCGGATGCGATCGCCATTGTGGTCGGCCACATCCACCCGACAAAAAAGCCGAATACCAGAAAAATCATTATTATCAGAACCCCTGATGAGGAAATCCCCGCTGCAATTAGACAACCGGCGCACATCACACCGGCAAGAATGAGCATGGCAGGAGCGGAAAGGTAATTCGCCACCCAGCCTCCGGTTATTCGCCCCAGTCCCATCGCCAGGCTCAAAAGAAGCAGGCCGGCGGCGCCGGTCTCCCGGCTGAACGAGAGTACCTTCTCCAGGTAAGACGGCAGCCATTGTGCTGCGCCCAGTTCCGTGCCGCCCGCGCATAACATCGCGCCGGCAAACACAAAGAACCACACGCATCGCAACCGTTTCAGCGTGTGCATGTACGATTCGGAATGCGGATACGAGACACGAATCCGGTAAATGCGAAAGCAAAGAAAAAATCCCACTCCGAACGTGATCGGGACAACCAGCATGGCCATGTATGCCCAGCGCCAGCCCTGCCCGTCGCCATTATGACCGGACCACCGGAGAATGCCGGATGTCAGCAGGATTATCCCCACCGCGCCGAGTGCATAAAAAGAATGAAGCCTGTTGACCGCAGAGGTCTTACGGGTCGGGAAGGTTTCACAGATGACCGGGGTGAGCAGAGTTTCCAATATACCTGCTCCCAGTCCGGCCAGGGTCGCGCCAAACGCGAGCGTGGGATAATTCCAGGCGAATGCCAGCAATAAAAAACCTCCGATCTGCATAAATGCAGACCAATAGAAAAACGGACGGGGACCATAGCGATCGGAAAGAGGGCCGACCAGGAAAAGCGCAATGATGAATCCCCAGAAAGTGCATCCCAACAAGATCCCCTGCTGAGAATAGTCCAGGCCGAATTTCTCCGCCACGGAGGAAAGACACACCGGCGTGACATTCACCGCCGCCGCAACACCCACCATCGCGGCATTACACGACCACAGCAACAAACGCGAAACGGTTCTCTGTTCCAAGGGAGACGGACTCGGAAATTCGGGATACCAACCGGGAGTTGGAAAAACAATATTTTAGCGCCGCCGCAACACGCGAGTAGGGGGCCGATGCGCCATCTCTGTTTCCTATAGAAATTGGCGACGAATTTTGTTAAAAATGGCCGAGGTTCATTTTGCAGAAAGAAAGGAACGGACATGGACAGAATCCTGCCGAGACGCGAATTCCTGGAGAAAATCGCTGCAGGCTGGGCGCTGATGAGTCTGCCCGGCTGCGCAACCGGAAAA
>JAKPRU010000236.1 GCA_029557025.1 Candidatus Omnitrophota bacterium
TGACGATCCTGTGCTGCATTAAGACATGGGAGCAACCCGGCCAGCATTCGCCCGGTGCCGACATCGACATCGAAACCCTCGCCGAGATCGACACATGAAACCCCTCTCTACGGACGGCCGTGTGGCCGAACCCGCGGAAATCCCCGCTGCCTGCGCGCCTGACTCTAACCGGGGTGAAAGCGTGCAGGCGGCGGGCAACATTCCGCCCATTCCGCCGGAAATGCTTTGCATGAATTGCGGGAAATCCGTCGATCCAAACTCCGCGCTGATGCACAAATCCACCGCGCATGGGATATCCATGAAACGTGTGTTCGAAACGACAAGCGGCCCTTATTGCTGCCTCGAATGCCTCCGGGAACATTACCCACAAGTGCCAAAACCACCACAACCGCAACATCCACGCTTGCCAACCGACGACGAAGATGAATCCTGAACCCGCATCGACTGCGACCGATGAAAACACGCACACATCAACACCAGCGCCATCCGGCGCCCCGAGAGAGGGAGATTCGAAAGAATTTCCCGTCGCAGCTCTCGGTGCGCCAGGTGGCGTTTTTGCGCCCATGAAAACAACCAGCGGATCTATCGTCATTCAAAATTCCGAATTTTATGAGATCTACCGAGGCAAATCCGACCGGATAATCATCCGCCAAGAAATGGATGGCGAAACCCACCATTTATCAGTATCGCCAGACAGAGCGGAAAAACTGGCGGCAGCGATTCTTGATATCGCCAAACAAATCCCACAATGAACAACGGGTATTTGATGCTTCAGCGCCGGTTCTTCTCCCACGCATTGTGGGAGGAGTCGCGTGAATTCTCACGGGCCGAGGCCTTCCTTGATCTTCTCCAGCTTGCAGCTTACGCGCACACCAAGAAGATCGTCAAAGGAGTCCTCGTATCGCTCGCCCCAGGCCAGCTTTGCGCGTCACAGCGCTACATGGCCGACAGATGGGGATGGTCTACAAAAAAGGTCCGCCATTTCTTCGCTTTGCTCGAGGCAGATCAGATCATTGAACCGCAAAAGAACCGCGAAGGAACCATTATAACCCTTTGCAATTACGAGAAATACAACTCCTCAGATCCGGAAAAGGAACCGCAAAAGCCTCACCGAGGAACCACCGAGGAACCACCGAGGAACCAAATAAAAGAAAGAGAAGAAGGTAAAAGAGATTCTCTTTTTGCTCCGAGCGGGCAAAGCCCTGCTCAGGAGCCGAAGCAATCCATCGAATGGTCTCCGCAGAGCGGATTCACAGGGATCACCAACGAGCAGATTGAACGAT
>JAKPRU010000237.1 GCA_029557025.1 Candidatus Omnitrophota bacterium
GATCATCCCCGATCCCACGAAACATTTCGCATCCGATGAAACGGTCTGCGAAGAAACGGCGAGTATGGAATCCGATGCCGTAAAGATTGGAAGGCGCATCGCGGAAAGAGCCAACCGGATGCAATTGTCCATGCAGGTTTCCGAATAACCGTTTTGCACAACAAGAGGAGGACTTCAAATGGCTGGAACCCTTGGATTGACGACCCAAACCGAATCGAGTCCATCGACCCTCATTTCCGGAGATGTGCATCTGATGAAAAAGATCGTCCTTGCTTCAGGCTCCGGGACGGTGGCAAGAGGAACGGTGCTTGGACAAATCACCGCAAGCTACAAATGGGCTCCCTTGGCCCCTGCCGCAAGCGACGGAACGCAGGTTGCGAGATGCATCCTCGCGGAACTGGAAAGCGCCGTGGTTCCGGCAGACGACGATCTTGTCGCAAACGCCTACTTTGCCGGAATGTATCGTGACGCCGATCTTGTATGGCCCCCCGGGATCACCAATTCCCAAAAAGCCGCCGCCCTTCAGCAACTTGCGGACCGAGGAATTCTTGTGATCGAAGAAGGAGATCCGCTGACCATCTCCTGACGGTTGGTCGATTTTTTTTTGACACCACTCTTTACCAGGTAAAAAGGAGGCTCCGATATGGACAACCTGTTTTTGGTTAGAGCTCTAACCACCGCCATCAATGCGATGAGAACTCCGGGGGGAGTAATCCTCAACCGATACTTCAGACCCAAAGCCCATGCGGTTCTCAGCTCCCGGTTCGGCTTTGAGGTCATATCCGGCTCCGAAGGCGTGCTCAAGACCATTGGAGTCGCGGACCCGGCGCTTGTGCGCGATAAAACCTCACGGGTGTTTTACCCCTGCGAAGCCCCAAGGATCGCCCCAAAGAAATTCATCTCCGCGGCCGAAGTGGATTCCGTTCGCGCCTTCGGGTCCCAAATTTCCGCCGAATTGCTCGAAAGCCGAATCGCCAAAGAACAGCTCGATATGAGAAACGAGATCGAGCGAACCCTGGAATTCTGGGCTGCTCACGCCCTCCGAGGCCAGGTTCTGGATTCCGATCTGACGACCGTGCTGGCGGACTATCTCTTCGATGCCGACCACACCGAGGTGGTCGGCAAACCGTGGAACGGTTCCACGGATGTCTCCGTAGAGGACCCGGACATCATCGGAGACATCCGTCGATGGAAGCTCATGATCGAGGACG
>JAKPRU010000242.1 GCA_029557025.1 Candidatus Omnitrophota bacterium
TGAGGCGCACAGGACATCCGTTCCGGGTGTTTTTGCCGCCGGGGATGGTGTCCCCCCCATTCGTCATATTGGTCCCATTCGTCCCATTTTCCTCTTCCTCTATCGAAACGCTTCCGGTGTCAATCCATCCGGGTCCGCTTCGATCAGCTTCTTTCGGACGGTCTCATAGCGCTCATCGGTCCGCTGGACGCACCGAAGAAATCCCAGCGTGGCGGCCTGTTTTTGACGGGATGACAAAGTCCGATTCAGCAGGTCATAAAACTGTTCCGATGCTTTCTCCGTATTCTCCATGAGTCGGGACGATTCCGCTTGCAGCAGAAGCAGATCCGTGTTGTCTCCATTCTCCGGCAGGGCCAGTGCGGCGGTAATGCACGCATCCGCCATTCCCGGCTCATCGAGCGCCAGAAATGCCTTTGTCATCAATAGGACCGCCGAAATACCCGGCATCGGCGATTCCCCATCAATCAGGCTCTGCGCGTACGCCCGAAGAGTCTCCAGTGTGTCCGGGTACGGCCAGTGTTCCGACAATAGGATCAATTCACTCAGCGCCGATACCGCTTTCTCCGCCTCGGCCTGTTTCGGCCAGCGTTTCATCACTTCCGAATACACCGTGGCGGCATTCCTGATCGTGTTCTGTCGGCTCGCCCATTCCATGTACAGATCCGCCAGCGGCGCCACAAATCCGTATCGGTTCAGGAACGTCGAAAGACTGTCGCTGAACTCCTGCGCTGTCTGTTCCCGCAGGGTCTTGCGGAGAATTTCCAGGTCCCGCTGCGCCCGAAAATCCAACGTCGGCCCGGCCCACACAATCACCGGGAACACGCAAAAAAATGCAACAAATAAAACTCTGCTTCTCATATCTTTACCTAACTCAACTTCACCGTTCTCAACAATACTCCCTTGAGATATCCCATTGGTCTCATTGGTCTCATTAGTCCCATTAGTCCCACTCGCCCCATTCCCCCTTACCCCCCTATCCACCCTTGGAGAGGGGTCAGGGG
>JAKPRU010000244.1 GCA_029557025.1 Candidatus Omnitrophota bacterium
GGCCTTGAGGGTCGTAACGATTTTCTTGACATCCTGAGCTTTGTTCGTTTCAGCGACCAGAACCGCATCCGGGGTCTCCACGACGACAAGCCCCTCGATGCCAACGCAGGTAACCAGGCGCGATGTGGCCAGAACCAGGGACTGGCGCGTGTCTTCCATGATAACGTCACCCCTGGAACTGTTGCCGTGTTCGTCTTTTCCGGCAATGTTCCATACGGCATCCCAGGAACCCACATCGGACCAGCCCGCATTCATAGGCACGATGATTCCTCGAATTGATTGATCAGGCAGAGTGGAGAGTTTTTCCATGACGGCGTAATCGATGGAATCGGCAGGGCACGAAGAAAAGGTTTCCCGATCCAGTCGTAGAAATTCAAACTCGTGGTTTCCGCGGTCAAAAGCGTTTACGCAGGAATTCAGCATAACGGGTTGAAACTCCTCCATTGCCGCAAGCCATGTCCCGGCCCGCAGGAGAAACATGCCGCTGTTCCAGTAGTAGTCGCCCTGCGCGAGATAGGTCTCCGCCGTTTCACGATCAGGCTTCTCGACAAACCGGATGATCGGATAAACCTGGTTGGAGACCGGGGTTTGTCGGTTGGCCTGGATATAGCCATAGCCGGTTTCCGGTCTGTCGGGCACAATTCCGAAGGTGACGATCGCTCCCTCGAGAGCGGGTTCGATACCGGTGCTCAAGGCACGATGGAAGGCGACGAGATCCGTAATGGCATGATCGGCGGGCATGACGAGCAGCAGCGGATCCTGACCGTTTTTTGTTGCGTGGATTGCCGCGACGGTCAGTGCCGGTGCGGTGTTGCGACCACATGGTTCAAGAATGATAGGGGCGCCTTCAAAAGCCATGTTCTTGATCTGCTCGGCAACGAGAAAACGATGGGCTTCGTTGCAGACAATCATCGGAGCCGGTGCAAGCGCCGCATTGGTATGGATAAAGCCGGTCATGCGTCGGATTGTTTCTTGAAGCATGGTTTCTTGTCCGGCTAAAGGCAGAAGTTGCTTAGGGTATTCATCCCGGGAAAGCGGCCAGAGACGTGTTCCCGCGCCACCGCAGAGTATCGTGGGTATCAGGCTTTTCGCTTGTCCAGTCAATTTCCAATCCATTTCATTTTTCAATAAGCTTTGTAATTTCATCGACCCTAGTACGCAACAGGGCCGCATTGGCCCGGGTTTCCACGTTGAGGCGCAAAAGGGGTTCCGTATTGGAGGATCTGACGTTGAAACGCCAATCCGGAAAGGCGAA
>JAKPRU010001257.1 GCA_029557025.1 Candidatus Omnitrophota bacterium
GGGGAAAATCCTCCCCCCAGGAAATAACATTCCCGATCCATTACAAAGCGGGCGTCGAATGGGTTCGGGCGCCCGCTTTTTCACGGTCATCGTCGTGCTATTTCGTCAATACGGTTACCGCGTTTCCTTTGGTGGCCAGTCCGTCCTCGGAAAGCGGACGCAGGTCTTCCTGAATGTGTAAAAGGCGGAGAATGGTCAAGGCGGCCTCCAGTTGGATATCCGAATCCAGCTGATCCGAAAGTTCTTTGGTCAATTCTTCGGGATCGATTTCCTGAATAAGATCCGTTTTCCGACGGATATCCAGCCAGCGTTTCATTTGCTGGGGAGTAATGAAAATATTCAGATCGGGATCCACTCCCCAATCCTTGCTCCCATTCTCACGGTGCAGCAATCGGCCCATCGGCAGATAATAATACGCCGTCGTCAGCTTCAGGCAGGCCGATTTGCGGGGAATCTGGATCACGTTCTGCACGCTCCCCTTGCCATACGTCCGCTCGCCGATCACGATGGCCCGTCGCCAATCCTTGAGAGCGCCGGCCACAATTTCGGCGGCCGACGCGCTGTATTGATTAATCAGGACAACAATATCTCCGTCGAGGAAAGTTCCCCTCGCGTCGGCGTTCAGTTCATAGGGTTGCGACGAACGGCCTCTCGTGGAAACGATTCGCCCCGTACGCAGAAATTCATTAACCACTTTCACGGCCGCCTGCAAAAGGCCGCCCGGGTTGAATCGCATATCCAACACCAGCGACCGCATGCCCTGCTTTTTCAGAGCCTCCAACGCTTCAACCACATCCTCTGGAGTCTGGTCGGTAAATTGCGTGATACGGATATAGCCGATTTTATTTTCGGGATCGATCATGTACTCCCATCGACCGTCCTCCGTGCGCCGCCATCCATTAACGGTATGGACGACGATTTCCTCGCGGATAATCTCGTAATCCTTCGGCTGCAGCATGCCCGGACGCTTGATCGTCAACACGACCTTGGTGCCCTTCTCGCCTGTAATCATGCGGACCAGTTTATCCACATTCAGATTCTCGGTATCCTGCCCGTCCACCGCGATAATCAGGTCGTCGGTCTTGATTCCTTCACGATAGGCCGGCGAACCGGCCAGCGGAG
>JAKPRU010000272.1 GCA_029557025.1 Candidatus Omnitrophota bacterium
TTCACTGCATCATCAAACCTTGGGACAGGTTCACCGCTTCGCAGGTACGACCGCTTCGCAATCGTCGAGTGCTCCAGATACATCTCGTAGAATTCGGCGTGCTCCTTCGACTTCTCCAGGATGTTCGCTCCGGTTTTCCGAAGTTGTTTTAGGGTCTTGTTCCACTTCTTCGGCAGCCTCCGATGCTCCTTCAGCTTGCGGATCACTCGGCAATATGCCGAGCGGATATTGTCCTGCCGATCCTCATTGCCATCTTCACCAATGGCACCTCGGACCAGCGGGTTGCCGTCCTCGTTCAAGAAGACCAATCCCTTCTTGTTGCCGGTCTTTTTCACCAACTCCAGTGTCCGGTCCCATAGCAGCCAATTCAATCTGATCGGTGAACCTTTTGACTTTTTCGCCAGAATCTTCTTTTTCTTGCTCCGAGTACGGATAATCCGACCGGTTTGAAGATGGACCTCATCGGCAGACAACTCGGCGACATCTCCTTGGTACATGCCACAGTTCAACATGAGCATCAAATACGTCTGCAACCGCTCATTGGAATTCGCCAAGATGAGTTTGACTTCCGCTTTCGTGAAGGGATCGGGTTCCCGCCGTGCCTTGGGAATCTGAAACTTCCTGGATCGGAGATTCTTGGGCAACGGGATTTCGGAAGATTCCTCGCTGGCGTATTCAAGGAACTGTTTGAAAACCTGAAAGATTCCCCACAAAGTGTCACCCGAATTTCCGTTGCCCCCTTTCAATAGCCTCTGCATGAGATGGGCGTAATATCCCGAAACGTCCGTTTCCGAGATTTCCTTCAACGCTCTCGATGGTCCATACCAGCGTAAGAAGTTCTGGATGCCATTGCGGATCGACCCAAATCGTCCCGTGCTGATCACGTTGGACTTCGCCTTTTCTCGTTGAAAATCGAGAAATGCATCAGCATGATATTGCGCTGTGGATGTGGTTGGGGCGTTGGCAATACGCGCCTTCCTATCATCCCAAATTCGCTCACCCCCGAAGATGTGCTCGGCGAAGGTCGGATCGATGTCCGGGGGAATTTCCACGCCAAAGAGCCTGGCGGTCGCCATTCGCCCCACCGTATCGTCCGCCAGTCCAGGCGGATCATCGGCAGGGAGTTGTTCAATTCGCCGAATTTCCTCATAGAGACGCTCTGCCTCGGCGTGAAGTCCGAGTTGAGCCGCCACGTCAGCCTTGGCTTTGAGGTCGGTAATGGCGTCCCCGTGCGGATGCCAGGGTGCCGCCCGGACAATTTCCGCACGCTTCCGTTCCCACCAGGCGTTGGCTGCCTGGTAGGTTTGCTCTTTTGACCAAGAATTTTCTCCAAAACCGAGTTCTCGGCATGATACCCGATAGACCTTCTTCCGGAATTCCTTCTTCCACCGATAGGCGGGGCATCCTTCCCAGGACATGAGATAGTTTCTTGGCATGGACTGACCGGCTCTTGGACGGATTTTTGGACGGATTGGGATCGAAATCGGGAAATCCGTCCAAAAGATACCCAAAAAACAGCCTAAAAACAAGGGAGATCCCTCGTTCGCAATGCAGAGGTCGAGAGTTCGAATCTCTTCCGCTCCACTT
>JAKPRU010000281.1 GCA_029557025.1 Candidatus Omnitrophota bacterium
GCATTCAACACGACACCGGAGTTCTGGATCAACCTTCAGACAGCCCACGACCTTGCGCGCAGTCGCCCGGCTCAACCTGTAGAACCCTTCAAGGCAACCGGGTGATACCCTACCGCCTTGTCGGATCTTCGGGATCAGGTCTTCTTCCGGCAGTTTCGTGGTATAATCCTTCAAATAACTCTGACTTTCTCCGGGAAATACGAAAATGGAAACAAAATTGAAAATGGTCTATTGGAAAGGCGAGAAGTTCTGGGTGGGCAAACTGCTGGAACATCCTGAAATCATGACGCAGGGAGAAACCCTTGAGGAACTCGAAGAGAATATGAAAGACGCCTACATCCTGATGACCATGGAGGATGTTCCTGAAGATCACGGGGTGAAAGAACTGGCTCTGAAGGTATGAAGAGAAAGGATCTTCTGAAGCGAATCGCCTCTGCCGCTTGTGGCCTTGGCAGACACGGTTCCCGCCACGACCTTTACAGAAATCCGAAAACCGGCAGGAAACAGCCGGTTCCCAGACATGACGAGATAGACGAGAACTTGGCGAAACACATCATCAAGGAGTTGACATAAGGATCTTCTCCTCCAGCTTCAATCCCCCTCCTTCACCCATTCCATGTTGATGACCTCATGCCGGATGCTTTTTTCCCTATCCCCGCCGGGGGAGTAGCTGTAGGAAATATGGATGAGGCCGTCTTTGGCCTGCAACATGGAGAAATAGGCGTAATACTCCGTCGTTCCCAGATGGCGACTCCATTTCCAGGTCTGACCTTCATCATCCGACAGAGCGACTCGTGCGGTTCCCCGGTTTCGCTCGCTGTCGTTGTGGACCATGGCCCACAACCCGTTATCCAGTTTGATCACTTCCAGACTCGAACTCGGATTCGGAATATCCGTGTCAACGGCGGGGGTCCATGTTTCACCGTTATCCGCTGAGGTACTGATCAACACACGGCCCGGCGGGTCGCCTGAATCGCGAAGGTATGCCGCAAGGGTTCCGTCGTTTTTCTGGATCACTGTCGGCTGAATACCCGCCAGCCCGACAATGGGTTTGCTCGCAAACCATGTTTCCCCATCATCGTCCGACAGGGCGCACAACGCCAGATTGAATCCATCGTGATACAGCGGCAGGATGATCCGCCCGTTCGCCAGGGTCACCGGATGGTTTCGTGTCATCCATCCTTCCTGACGTTTCACCGAGTCTTCCGCTGCCTCAATCACCAACCGCGTATAAGGCGGTGCATACTCGCCCCACATTCCCTGCCGAGGGGCCAGAATACGGAAACTCTCTTTAATGGTTTCCACAAATTCCCCACCCGGCTTGAGCAGGATAAAACCCTGCCAATCCCATTTCGGTGGCCCATCGTTGAGGTAATCGGTCGCATTCCGATACGAGAGGATCGATCGCTCCCAGCGATTCGCCCGAACCGTGATCCAGAACAACCGTAACTTGCCGTTCCGGTCCAGAAACAGGGTCGGATTGCAGTCAGGGAATTGCGGCGTATCGGCCATCACAAAAACCGGACTCCATTCTTCTGCGCCCTTTTTCAGACGCGCCCCCTGGATCATAACATCATCCGCGCTTCGCTCGCCGCTGCCGTAAAACCAGCAACCCAGAATGTCGCCGTTCGGCAGCTCCACCAGGCTGCTTCCATGCACATGTTTGCCTTGGAGCGGAAAAATCAGTTGCGTGTGGCGGTAGGATTCCGCAAAAGCGGAGGTTACGAAAAACGCAATGATCGGAAATGCAATTCGCAGTTTCATTCCATGGTTCTCCTGTTACTCGAGAAAAATACTTCCCAGAAGAGAAGCTGCCTGAAATCGTCGGAGTGTATGTGTCATCCCAATTCCCCCATCCACGCCAAATCCCGTCCGATAACCAGCTCCTCCATTGTTGCGTGATGCGTATTGTTCATGGGAATCAGGCGCATCTCAAATCCGTGGTATTTCGCCATGTCCCGGACCTCTTCGGCATTATCATAGGTTAATAGGAAATCTCCGGCGAGCGATCCGCACATCTCGAACAGTTTTCGATGGTCGATATTGTTGTGCTTATACAGACGCCGCCCTGCTTTCTTGCCGCCGGCGGTATACGGCGGATCAATAAAGAAAATCGCATCTGTACGAGAAACCAGTTCCTCGATTACCTTCATTCCATCCGCGTGACGAAATTCGAGTCGATCCGCAATGAGTTTCAGGTTCAGAATCCTCTTTGCAAGAGTTTGCGGATACCATCGCGATTGGATGCCTCTTCCATTCTCACCGTGTTTGATGAACCTCGATCCCTCGGCCAGAATGCCCCCATGAAGCGTTCGATTTCTCAAGATGGTCTGAAACGCCCTTTGGCGCAGCGATCCAGGTTCCTTTTCAAGTTCCCGGACCACGGATTCTCTGGTCAATTCAAAATCCAGGACTCGATCCGCCAGCCATTCCAGATCGCCGCCGGAAACACATTGCCAAACCGCTGCGACATCCTCATCAAGTTCCACCATAATAGCGTTCCGAACAAGGTTCTCAAACAAGGCTGTCAGAGTCACGATCCCTCCGCCGGCAAACGGCTCCACCAGGGTTACCGGCGCCACATCCATGGAGGAAATCCACCGCCGGAATGTCGGCACAAACCACGTTTTCCCGCCCGGATATCGGAACGGACTTCGTTGCGGAACCGAAGCGACATTTACCGGCTTCGGACCTGACCTGTCCGGCTGCAATTCCGGCAGAACAGTCAAAATCCGGTCTGTTGGGCGATAAACGTTTCGCAATTCTTTTTGCACAAGTCCTCCGATTGAAAACTTGTCAATCCTATTTGTAAACATGAATTCCGCCGTGCAGAAAGGGACTTCTATGGTCCCCCGGATCGTCTATTCACATTCCCTCGATGACCACTTCCTTCCCGGCAATGACCTCCCCGATGGGAAGAAGTTCCGGGATCTCCTCGATAGCCGATTCGCTGTCACCAGGGTGGACAACAACTAAGAATCCCATTCCCATATTGAACACCCGGTACATTTCCTCAGGGCGAACATGACCGAGATTCTGAACCGTCCGGAAAATCGGCAACGGTTCCCAAGCCCTCGCATCGATTCGCGCGCCGCAACCATCGGGAAGTATCCGGGGTAGATTTCCATAGAATCCGCCTCCGGTGATATGCGCCAATCCCTGCACAAGGTTGTTCCGCAATAGCCGAGTAATTTCCGCAAGGTAACTTCGATGCGGGCGAAGCAGCTCCTCCGCCAGCGTGGACTGAAACTCCTCTACATATCGATCCAGCGACCACTGTAATTCGCTCAGGAATATCCGGCGGACCAGCGAGTAGCCGTTGGTGTGAAGACCGTTCGACGTCAGCCCCAGTATCCTGTCTCCGGGTCGAATACTCTGACCGTCAATAATGTTGTTGCGACTAACCACCCCGACAATGCACCCGGCAAGATCATATTCCCCCTCGGCGTACATATCCGGCATTTCGGCCGTTTCGCCCCCAAGAAGCGCCATGCCGGACTCGACACAGGCATCGGCCAGGCTCCCGATGACCTCTGCGATAACCCTCGGATCGACCCGTCCGCTCGCGAGGTAGTCCATAAAGAACAGGGGTTGCGCACCGCAGGTCAGGATATCGTTAATGGAATGGTTGGCAATATCCGCGCCGATGCCGGAGTGGTTCCCGCTCAGGCAGGCGATTTTAATTTTTGTCCCGACACCATCCATACTGGAAACGAGTACCGGGTCCGGGATTCCCAGCGAGCCGACAGCAAACAGTCCGCCGAATGCTCCCTCGCGGGAAAGCACTTCGGGACGGCGGGTTTTCCGTGTCAGCCCAACAATGTTTGTCTTCAGCGCATCGAGAACGTCCAAGTGAACGCCCGCTTCGGCGTAACGGTCTGAAAAGTCAGGCATAGTTAGTTTCTCCGGGTATCGGCTAAATGTTTCTTCCCTCACCCCACAGGCTGGAAGCCTGTGCCGGCCATTGAGTATCATCCCTTGTCTTTCCCTTCCCCTGAATTCGCAATTCCTCTCCGCAAGGCTACCGCGTACATATACGCCGTCTCCAGTGTTTCCGCTGTTTTGGCCCAGTTGAAGATGTCCTCGGCTTTTTTGCGGGCAAGACGCTCGTATTTTATACGAAACTCCAAGTCTTCCAGGAACCCGTTGATCCCGATCGCCAGGGCCTCCGGGTTGCCCGGATCGACAATAATCCCACAGCTGTCCAGCATCCGAGGGACCTCTCCGATTCCGCTC
>JAKPRU010000284.1 GCA_029557025.1 Candidatus Omnitrophota bacterium
AGAGGCCTGTCCTTCCATTTTTCCAGTAGGCCAGGCGTCTCTGCCTGGCAGATCAAAACCTGACAGGCACAGAGGCCTGTCCCACCATTTTTCCAGTAGGCCAGGCGTCTCTGCCTGGCAGATCAAGACCTGGAAAGCAGATTACCCCAAAATCGGCGCGGATGCACGGTGTTGCGCGGTATCGTCCATGGCGGAATTAGGCCACATGGATTGACTGACAACGGCGATGAAATAAAATGATTGCATAATGATGACACAGTCGGCGAACTTCTTTTTTGGGTATTGGTATTACTTTGGGCACATAAACATAGGCCCATGGGAGGATTTGCGCCGCTGACGGTCCAGACATATAGAAAGCCGAAAAAGGCCGTGGGAAAACCTCCCACGGCCTTTTTGCTTATCGAGCGAAATTTCCGGAGGTACGTATTATGTTGGTCATTCTCAAAACCGATTGCACAAACGCTCAGAAAAAGGCCATTGAGGATTACATCTTCAGCTGCAACGGCCAGATTGTGGAGGCGCCCGGGAAAACCCGGAATGTCCTGGGGGTTGTCGGGATCGACCATACGGTGGACCGCGAGATGATTGCCTCGTATCCCGGCGTGGACCGGGTCGTTCCGATCACCCAGCCATATAAACTGGCGGGACGAGACCTTCACAAAGAGGACACACAGATAACCATTCCAGGCACAAAAGGGATCAGTATGACGGTCGGAAAAGGGGCGCTGGGGATTATCGCCGGTCCCTGCACAGTGGAGAGCCGAGAGCAAATTCTTGAAACGGCCCACGCTGTGAAAGAAGCCGGCGCAACGGGGCTGCGGGGAGGCGCGTTCAAACCCCGGACCAATCCGTACAGTTTCAGAGGTCTGAAAAGCAAAGGTCTGGAATACCTTGCGGAGGCCCGCGAGGAAACAGGGCTGCCCATTGTAACCGAGGCTATGTCGGTCGAGGATCTTCCTCAGATTGCTGAAATGGCCGATGTGATTCAGATCGGAACACGGAACATGCAGAATTACCCCCTGCTGACCGCTGCCGGAAAGCAGCCGAAACCGGTTCTGCTGAAACGCGGGTTGGCGGCCACATTGGAGGAGTTCCTCCTTGCGGCGGAATACATCATGGTGGAGGGAAACCGCCAGGTGATTCTCTGTGAACGGGGCATCCGCACCTTTGAGGAGGAAGTTCGATTCACCCTCGCGCTTGCCGCCGTGCCGCTGCTGCGGGAAAAAACACATCTTCCGGTGATTGTGGACCCCAGCCACGGAACCGGAAAATCCTCCATTGTCCGTCCGATGTGCCGCGCGGCCATTGCCGCCGGGGCGGACGGGCTGTTGGTAGAGGTGCATCCGAACCCGGAGATCGCCCGCATCGACGGCGCGCAGTCGATTACATGCTCCGAATTCGCGAGCGTCATGAAAGAGGTTTCGGCGATTGCAAATTGCCTGGGCGGGGCAGAAATGCACTAACCGTCTATGGTCAGGGACCTGAAGTTCTGGTATCGTATTAGAGATATTGTGACGGATGTGTGCCAGGATGGATCGATCGGAATTCGCTCTTTCTGACTGTGAGGGCATCGTGATTCTCCGCCTGCCGGAG
>JAKPRU010000297.1 GCA_029557025.1 Candidatus Omnitrophota bacterium
TCCTCGATGTCTGCCGGCGCTGCATCGTGATCGGCGACGGGCGTGTCGTCGCCGATGGCCCTGCCTTGGAGATCCTCTCGGACGCGAGTCTCCTGGAGGCGAACAACCTGGAGCTCCCGCTCTCGCTCCAGTGGCGCTAGAGGGACAGAGGAAAAGACTTTTCTCTTTCTCCCTGCATGGTCGGATTGTTCCGCCGAGGGCAGCCCATCAATCTGGATAAGAGGGCTGGATGACGGGCGTTGATTGGAGGAGATCGGGGTTGGGTCGAAAAAGCGTGGCAATGATCCAATAGTGAAAATATATTGGAACCATACAGAGGGTCCGATCGAGGAATCAAGATCGCTCGGTGACAGCATGAACATGACGCGATGGACGGTTTTGCTGCTTGCGCTTCTGATCTTCTCCGGCGGCGAGTCCGGATTTGCCCAGGATCTGTTCCTGTGCAAGAACGTCTTTGTCAAAGAGCCGATCCGCCGCGATCAAATCCAGACGCTTAAGGAATCGCAATCTGATCGTTTCAGGCCGGGCAACCGGATCACCGCGGTCCTGATCTTTCATCCCAGGCAAGACGGTCGGCTCGAATTCAGGTGGATCGCCCCCTTTAGGGAAAGACAACCGCAGCCCTACGTCCACCGGGTCAAACAGCCGGTCCCCGGAGGGGAATACACGGCCTATGCATGGCTGGTCCTGGATTCCACCTTCCTCGACGGGATCATGGGGTCGAGGTATGCGGGGCGTTGGCGGATCGAAACGTACTTCGACGGAAAGAAGATTTCGTCCCACTCCTTTTGGGTGTCGGATTAGGGGAACAGCCCCCGGCACCGGATATCCATGACCGGACAGGATCGCTCCCCCAGGGCCGGCCCAGGACCGAGGATCGGTCACCCCCCGCGGCAGGCCGCGAGGGAAACGAGGAGGTTCAGACGTCCTTTCTAAAGCGGACAATCAATCGCCTTTTGAAGCGGGGTATAATATGCTGGCACATAAGCTGGAAACTTGATTGATGTTAAAGGAAACTTCGTTAGATTTACTTCCCCCGTTATCCGCAATCCATACAGAAACTGGAACGGTTCCCGCAGTTGAATTCAAGGTGATGGCCGAAAGAGATAATATTGCTGTACCGTTTGATTTGCCGATAAATTCGCCAGCCAGGGTTGCCGCTTCATACTCGGTTCCATTATATCGGATGTAAGCATGCCCGTGATACAGATCTTCGAAAGGATCGGTGTAATTAAAACGCATTGAATGATACGGA
>JAKPRU010000300.1 GCA_029557025.1 Candidatus Omnitrophota bacterium
CCGGCCCGTGCTGAGTTTCAACCTGCCCCCTTCCGGCATGGCCTGGATGGCATTCACCACGAGGTTTACAACCACCTGGTTCAACTGGGCGGCATCGGCGGGTACGGCCTGCAACCCGGGATCCAGTGCGTAGATGACCTCGATCCCCGACTTCGCGCAACGCGCCTCAAGAAAGAAGAGCCCATCTCGCACGACCTGGTTAAGGTCAACCGCCGCCTTTGATGGAGGCATCTGGCGGGCAAATACGAGAAGTTTCTTGATGATTTCCCGCGCATGCAACGAGGCAGCACATACCATCCGCAGGTCCCGTCCGGCGGAATCCGGCAACCCCGGACACTTCCCGGCAAGTTCGGCAAAACCCAGGATGTTGCCAAGCGGTTCGTTCAGTTCATGGGCCACCCCCGCGGCAAGCAGCCCGAGCGTTGCGAGCCTGTCCGCATGCCGCAGCTGGTTCTCCAATTGCACGCGTTCGAATTCCGTTTCCTTGCGCTCGATAATCGCCCCCACCTGCCGTGCCACCGCGTCTATGAGGTTCCGCTCTTCCAGGAGAAAGGGGCCTTCGTCCAGTTCGGGCATCGTTTCGAGGTAGTGCACCTCAATGCGGCCCCGGAGCAGGCCCCGTATGAAGATGGGCGCCCGCTGTTTGTCCCTACCTTCACGGAATCCCGGAAGAGAATAGACACACCCGTCCAGTTCAACTTGTGCACGGGTAATCGCGGGATACTGCCAGGCCGGTTCCAGTAACGTAACCGTATGCAGGAGAATTTCTTCGATCGAAATGCCCGGCTTTGAAGCCATATCGGTCATACGCAGGAGACAGGTAAGCTCCTTGATGCGCTCTTCGAGCGCCGTGAGGGTGTTCTTCAGGTCTTTCGGTGGCGTCATGCTTTCAAGCCTGCTGCGTGGCCCCCTTCCAATGCCCCCTGCACCTCCAGTCATTTCCAGGCTGCGACCGACGGACTGCAATTCCCGTCGCCCGTTTTCTTCCCCATCAAAAAGCCGTCGATACCCTGCAAGACACACCAACATGCGTATGTGACGGTCTATCGTTCTGAAAAACCTTGCGGGGCGACTTCAAACCGGCTCCGTGAGAAAGATCACCTTGTGGGGAAATATTACCCACTTCAACAAGCCCCATTCTATCCGAAAGACAGATTCCTCCGCAAAGAATCATGGTTATACGATTTCCGCCGTCCAATCGTGCTGCCGGATTCTAAGCCGATGTTCCGTGGTTTCCTCCCGCATCTGTTCTACTACACGGCGATATTCCCCGTTCTCCGTTTCCAGAAGATCATAGTATCCATGTTCAAGCATGAGCGCCTCAAACCGCGCCGATAAAACGGGGAATTCGGTGCTGTCCCGCACGCCTGCCACCACATTACACGTCTCTGATTCAACAACATGAATGAATTCGCGAATCTCGTCGAGCGTAACGGATTTCTTGGATCGAAATTCCTCCTGCCGTTCCTCAACCAGATCCCGGATGCGCCGGATGTATCGGGCATGTTGATGCTCCTCGGCGGCAATACCAAGCCAGAAATCCGCAGTTTCGGGGCATCGGCCCGCGCAGGCACGATAGAAGTCTTCCATGGAGAGTTCAACGAGACGCGCCAAGTCCAGCACGTAGAGAACTCGCTGCATGTTCTGGTCTGTCATGTTAACCTCCTTTTTCTTGGTCTATATACGAGAATACTGATTATAACACAGTATCTCTTCTTTTATTATAGTTTTGTTTATCTTATTTATCATAGCACAGACCTTTAAACGCAGGCGTATTAACCTTGCGGTCCGTTCGGGGCATGAATGCCTGCAAATGTCTCTGCCGCTTTTCAGAGATTTCCGAGGCCGGTGTCCTGTTGCACAGACAATAGAAACGTGCTATATTGCCTCCGGTCTTTCCAGGGGAATTCATCAATCGGAAATGAGGATCTTTA
>JAKPRU010000337.1 GCA_029557025.1 Candidatus Omnitrophota bacterium
CTTTGGAGGAGAAGCTGCGCAAGCACGGATTTGGGTGATTCATTCCACGATGGTCAACGCGCACAGGTTGTGCCCGGTTCGTGCCCCGTCTCGCCGATAGGAGAAATAGCCCTCCCCGCAGCATGTGCAATCCCCCGAAATCTCTATATTTTCCGGACGTACTCCCTCCACCAGGGCGATTCGTCGATTGATCTCTTTCAGGTTGATGTTCCCAGACCGGTCGAGCCAGTAAAGCTCCCAGCCGGGAAACGACTCCTGAAACTGCGCCATGACTTCCGGCCCCACCTCGAAACAGCAACGGTCGATCCCCGGCCCCATCCAAACCAGAATATCGCCCGGATCGGTGTTGAAACACTCATGCATTCTTCGAATCGTCTCCGCAACAATGCCTCCCACTGTCCCCCGCCATCCGGCATGAGCCAGTCCGATTGCCCGGTTGTGTGGATCGACCAGGAAAATCGGAATGCAATCCGCAACAAGAATGGATATCGGAACGTTTGTCGTATCCGTCACCATCGCGTCCCCGTTCCCAACCTGAGGAATGTTGGGAAATGCCCCCTTTCCCCGATCTGCTCTCGTTACTCGGAAGACCGTAGCGCTGTGAACCTGATACATATATGTAAAATGCGCAGGATTCACTCCGAGCAATTCACCGGCAACCGCCCTGGCCTGACAAACCTGGGATTCTGCGCCGGAATTGAAACTGAGATTGTCCGCCGGGTCCGGTTTTCCGTCCCGCCAGGATGGAGCTAACACCCCATGCCGAATCCATGAGACCCCCTGAAAAATCCGAGCCTCAACCAGTCGCATCGTTCATCCCTTTGTGCCGACTCAGGAGTAAACTCCATACTCCTGCAATGCTTCCCACATCGCCATGATATTCTCCGGCGGCACTTCGCCTTGAATGTTGTGGATCGTATTGAACACATAGCCGCCGCCCGGCGCAAGCGCCTCCACATTCCGCCTTACATTCTCGCGAACCTGCTGCGGGGTCCCGGAGGGCAATATCCCCTGGGTATCCACTCCCCCGCCCCAGAATGTAAACCGGGCACCGAAATCTCGTTTCAGCGCATTCGGCTCCATCTCAGGAACCGTGGTATGCACGGGATTCAGAATGTCGATCCCCAACTCGTCAAAATCCGGCAGGAACGGCCGGATGTTGCCGCAGGAATGAAAGAAGATATAACGGCCCTCCCCCGGCGTTTTGGTTTCCTCCAGTTTCCGGCGCAGAAATTCGAACAATTCCGCCTCTCTCGGCTTGACCAGTTCCCGATACTTCTCCGGAGAGATCAGTTGGGATTCCTGGGTTCCGAAATCGTCGGCCTCATGGACAATATCGATCACATCCCCCAACGCATCGAGCGCCATTTCCCAGAACCGGATTTTCAATTCGAGGACTTTCTCCATGACCGCTTCCGCCACTTTCGGAGCGAGAAGAATATCGCACAGAAAGTTCTCCATGCCCCGCACACGCTCTCCCATTTCCACCAGGCCCGCGCAGAATCCTTTCAGAATCACAACCTTCCCTTCGCTGCGAAACCGAATGGCCTGATCCCGCAGCCCCTCGAGTCGCTCCGGCAGATCCGATTTTGGCCAGGTATGATTTTCCACCGCTTCCACCGTGGTCTCGGGGTCATCGATGGGGCTTTTCACCAGCGAATACCAGTGGCCCCCATCTTGGGGAAACTCCAGCACAAGCCCCCAGTCATCCACATAGCGCAGGCGGTCACCCACCTCTTCGTTCGTAATGTTCCAATTACTGCCGGTTCGGGGAAACAGCCCTCGCGTGTCGATTTCAAGCCGCTCGAAAATATCTTCATCGGGGATCACAATCTGCTGCACCACGTCCGAGAAATTCGGCGGCATTTCCGGCAGACCCAGGCAGGCCCGAAGGTTCCGGTACGCCCGAACATGAATCCCGGTCACATTGGTTCCGGCCATATCAAATGGGACTTTGTCCGGTTCCCGGTGACGAAGTGTGGTCAGCATTCGTTCACGTGAATTCATTCTTCCTCCACCTCACTGAGATTTGCCGCTCGACAGGCACAGAGGCCTGTCCCACCAGTAGGTCAGGCGTCTCTGCCTGACAAACAAGGCCAGTAGATCAGGCGTCTCTGCCTGACAAGCTCAGGCGTCTCTGCCTGACAAACAAGGCCCAGTAGCTCAGGCGTCTCTGCCTGACAAACAAGGCCCAGTAGGTCAGGCGTCTCTGCCTGACAAGCTCAGGCGTCTCTGCCGGACAAACAAGGCCAGTAGGTCAGGCGTCTCTGCCTGACAAGCTCAGCCGTCTCTGCCGGACACTCTACAGACCGGCGCATTTTGCCGGTGGTTGTTCCGAATTGCAATGCAACACGGTTACACCATACCAATGACAACCGGTCACCACTATTGACCGTACACCGTTTTGTCGCCACGATTTTCTTCTCCAAATGAGACCGACGAAGCAAGGGATTTTCAATGGCAAAACGAACCATCACTCCGCGATCCGAGGATTACTCCCAGTGGTATGTCGATGTGGTCTTGCAGGCGCAGATGGCCGATTATGCGCCGGTGAAAGGCTGCATGGTGATCCGCCCGAACGGATACGCCATCTGGGAGAAAATGCAAGCCGCCCTGGATGGCATGTTCAAAGAAACCGGCCACCAGAATGCCTATTTCCCCCTGTTGATCCCGGAGAGTTTTTTGCACAAAGAGGCGGAACACGTAGAGGGATTCTCCCCGGAGTGCGCCGTAGTCACACACGGCGGCGGTAAACCGCTGGAGGAACCGCTTGTGATCCGTCCCACATCCGAAACCATCATCTGGGCCATGTACAAAAAATGGATCGACTCCCACCGCGATTTGCCCCTGCTTTACAACCAGTGGGCGAATGTCGTTCGGTGGGAGATGCGCACTCGCTTGTTCCTGCGCACTACGGAGTTCCTCTGGCAGGAGGGACATACCGCCCACGCAACAGAGGAAGAAGCGGAAGAGGAAACGCTGCGGATGCTTGGCATCTATCGAAAATTTGCCGAGGAATACATGGCTATGCCCGTGATCTGCGGCCGTAAGACGGAGAAAGAAAAATTCGCCGGGGCCGTGCGGACCTACTGTATCGAGGCCATGATGCAGGACGGTCGCGCCTTGCAGGCCGGAACCTCCCACAATCTCGGTCAGAACTTCGCCAGGGCATTTGATGTGACTTTCCAGGATGAACAGGGTCAACGCCAATATGTCTATGCAACCAGCTGGGGAGTCTCCACCCGGTTGATCGGCGGGGTGATTATGACTCACAGCGATGATGACGGACTTGTGGTGCCGCCCCGACTGGCGCCACTTCCGGTGGTCATTGTTCCGATTTGGCCGAAAGAGGAACGGCGACCCACGGTCCTGGAAGGAATCGAGAGAATCACGCGAGACTGGCGTGATTTGAAATTCCATGTCGATGCCCGCGAGGGATATAAGCCGGGATTCAAGTACAACGAATGGGAGGTTCGCGGCGTTCCCATTCGAGTAGAAGTCGGCCCCCGCGATCTGGAAAAGGAACAAGTGGTTTTCGTCCGTCGCGACAACGGCGAAAAAATCTTTGTACCGGCATCCGAGGCACGGGCAAAGATTGACGAAGTCTTGAACGCTATACAGACCAATCTGTTCGAGAACGCCCGAAAACGCATGGAAGATCGCACAGTTGTCATCGATGACTACGAAGAAATGAAACGGATGAACGAGGAGAACAGCGGTTTCTTCTGGGCACACTGGTGCGGTGACCGTGCCTGCGAGGACCGATTGCAGGAAGAAACCAAAGCCACCATCCGATGCCTCCCGTTCGATCAACGAAAAGAACCGGGGAAATGCCTCTTATGCGGTAAACCCTCTTCAGAACGCGTTCTTATGGCTAAGGCGTATTAAATGGCAGCATCTCGGCCCCGAGTTCGATAAAAGATTTCGATTGGGATACCGGTACCTCAAACCGCTCATTCCACAGTTGGTTTGAGGGGACAAATGGACCCAGAAAGATCGGTCTGACCGCGTCGGCCTTATCTGACTGCCGCTCCTTCGTAGATATCGCTCAGCATCTTGAGCATTTCACGGGATCGGTTCACAATTACATCGACCGCTTCACGCTGGTCTGAAGTAATCGCCCCGTAATCTCCCGACCGAAGGGCTTCCGCGTATCCGATGACCACAGTCAAAGGAGTCTTCAGGGTATGGATTTCCTGGTCGTTTAGAGACATTGTTCACCCAACTTCTTTTCATTCAGAATCGCATCAAATCGCATTATACCCTTAAACAGCCCTGTTGTGCAAATCCATTTTTTCCGGTTTTGCGGGAGCCAGGACCGCAAGGGAATCCATATTGGAAGCTGTATCCGTGGAGACAAGGGGAAGCGTAAATTGAACGGTTGTTCCCCGCCCGGTCCCTTCGCTTTCAATCCAAATCCGACCGCCCATCAATTTGACCAGCTGTTTACAAATGGCCAAGCCCAATCCGGTACCCCCATGTGAGCGTGTTGAGTATCCATCCACTTGCCGAAATGCCTCAAAAACCAGCTCCTGCATCTCTTTAGGAATTCCGATTCCGGTGTCACTCACTTCAACCCGCACGTACCCCGGCTCCTGTTCATAAACCGCCCGGACCCTGATTTCGCCTTCCGGCGTAAACTTAACGGCATTGGATATCAGGTTAAGCAAGACTCGAATCAGTTTCTCCCGGTCCCCAAGTATGAGCGGTCTACCCGGCGGGTTTTTCTCGAACTCCAGCAGCAGACCTTTCTCCCGCGCCTGCACATGACTGATCGACCGAACCTCCGAAAACACTTCGTCAAGCAAAACCGGTTGGAGATGCACCGGCACTTCCGAAGACTCCAACTTGGCGATGTCCAGTATGTCGTTGATCAGCCCCAGAAGGTGTCGGGAACTCCGAAGGATACTTCCCAGGAACTCCATGGTCTCTTCCCGGGACAAAACCGGTTCCTCCAGGAGGAGGGTCGTAAATCCGAGGATCGAATTAAGCGGAGTTCGAAGCTCATGCGAGGTATTCGCCAGGAATTCATCCTTGACCCTGGCCAGCCGTTCCAGGCGTTCGTTTAACAAAGTCAATTCCTGGTTATCTTGCAGGATTCGTTCCTCCAGAAGACGACGCTCTGTGATATTCCGCATGACACCAAGGAGTCCCGTGGACCCATCCTGCAACTGGAGAGGTTTTTCGGTAACCTCAAACAGAACACGCCGGTGCTGAGAATCATAAATCTCCAGCAGGTACGGCTTGCCGTCCCGCAACTCGAAGGGT
>JAKPRU010000350.1 GCA_029557025.1 Candidatus Omnitrophota bacterium
TAGGCCCGGACATAAATGATGGAATCCCAAGAATCCATGAATGAGATTTTTTCCAATGATCCTGCTCCGATCCTGGAAGCCCGTTCACTTCGAAAGACGTACCGAAGTGGCGATACGGACCTGCATGTGCTAACCGGAGTGGATTTGAGGGTCCAGGCCGGTGAATTTGTTTCCATCATTGGGGCATCCGGTAGCGGCAAAAGCACGTTGCTGCATTTGCTCGGCGTGATCGATCGTCCGTCCGAGGGAGAGGTTCGGATTCGGGGTGTGGATACGGCCCGTCTTAAGAACCACCAGGCCGACACGCTTCGGAATCGGACCCTGGGGTTTGTTTTCCAGTTTCATTATCTCCTTCCGGAGTTTACGGCCCTGGAGAATGCTCTCCTGCCAAGCCTGATGGCAGGAGAGTTTCACTCGAAAGCACAACGGCGGGCTTGGGACCTTCTGGTTCAGGTAGGGGTTTCGGAGCGGGCGCGTCACCGTCCGGCCCAGCTCTCCGGCGGTGAGCGTCAGCGGGTCGCGGTGGCCCGTGCGCTGGTCAATCGCCCCGATATTCTCTTGATGGATGAACCGACCGGAAACCTCGATGCGCGGAATGGGGAAGAGTTGATGAAACTGGTGGATTCTTTTCGGGGGGAATATGGGCTTACGATCATCATGGTGACCCACAACCTCGACCTGGCCCGGCAATCCGACCGTATCCTGGAACTCGCTGAGGGACGTCTCTCCCCGTATACGCGGTCAATGTTGTGAGCATTCGTTCTGTGCGTTAGACTAGGTTTTGCCTGTTGAGGAAACAGGAACCTTGCGAAAGTTGAGCAGAATGAAAATGAAGGTTTATATCGACGGTTGCTTATACGACGAAAGCGAAGCCAAGATATCGGTGTTCGACCACGGGCTGCTGTATGGGGATGGAGTCTTCGAGGGTATGCGCATTTATGGCGGGCGCCTGTTTCGACCGGAGTTGCATATTGCCCGGTTGCAGCAGGGCGCGAAGGTCATCCAGTTGGATGTGCCCTGGACAGCGGATGAGATGATCGATGTGATTTGCCGGGTAGCCTGCGAGAACGGATTCACGGACAAGGACGCTTATTGTCGACTCGTGGTGACTCGCGGCAAAGGCAACCTGGGTCTTGATCCGAGCGCGTGCCCCAAACCCAGCCTGATTGCTATTGTCGGCACAATCAAGCTGTATCCTGAAGAAGATTATCAGAACGGCCTGGCGGTTATGACGACGGCGATCCGCCGCAACTCCCCCGAGTCTTGCCCCCCGCAGATCAAGTCCTTGAACTATCTGAATAACATTCTGGCGAAACTGGAGGCTAATCGCTACGGCGCAAAAGAGGCTATTTTCCTTAACCACCTGGGGCATGTTGCGGAGGCGACGGCGGACAATGTTTTCATTGTGAAAAATGGCAGGGTTCTAACCCCGCCGGTACTCGCGGGGGCATTGCCCGGAATCACCCGACATTCGGTGCTTGAGCTGGCCGCCGGCTTGGAGATTCCCACAGAAGAACGTAATATGTTATTGATAGATTTATATGGGGCGGATGAGTGCTTTCTGACCGGAACGGCGGCCAAGGTGGTTCCGGTGACCCGAGTGGATGGGCGAACGATCGGAACGGGCCGGCCCGGTCGGATTACTCGGACCCTGATGTCGGCGTTTACGAAGCTCACGCAGGAAACCGGAATCCCGGTGGCGGAACGGAATGCCGCCGCCCCGTCCGGCCGGTGAGAACGAGATTTACACGAT
>JAKPRU010000351.1 GCA_029557025.1 Candidatus Omnitrophota bacterium
TACGGGCCGCTGCTGGAGGGCGGCGATCCAGCCGAAAAGAAATAGCCGTTATTCCCACTCAATCGTGCTGGGCGGTTTGCTGGATATGTCATAGACTACACGATTAACACCACGTACCTCGTTGATGATCCGGTTGGATACAATGCGCAGCAATTCATAAGGCAGGGGAACCCAATCGGCGGTCATATAGTCGCGGGTATGCACCGCACGTAAAGCGATCACTTCCTCGTATGTGCGGTCGTCTCCCATTACACCGACGGAGCGAACCGGCAACAACACGGCAAACGCCTGGCCGATTTCACGGTAGAGTCCGGCTTTTCGAATTTCGTCGATGTAAATCGCGTCCGCATGGCGGAGAATATCCAGTCGTTCACGTGTGAGATGACCCAGGCAGCGTACCCCCAGGCCGGGACCGGGGAACGGCTGACGATAAATCAGATCATCGTCCAGTCCCAATTCTTTACCGACAGCACGCACCTCATCTTTAAACAGTTCCCGTAACGGCTCGATCAGTTTCAGGTTCATTCGCTCCGGAAGGCCCTCGACATTATGGTGGCTCTTAATCTTGGCGGACGGTCCGCGAAATGGCGTGGACTCGATTACGTCGGGATAGAGGGTCCCCTGCATCAGGAAATCGACTTCCCCGAGTTTTCGCGCTTCTTCCTCGAACACTTCAATGAAAACATTACCGATAATTTTCCGTTTCTGTTCCGGTTCGGTGATTCCCTGGAGACGGGACAGAAAACGCTCGGAAGCGTCAACGGCTACCAGTCGAATACCAAGACGATTTCGGAGACGGGTTACCACCTGTTCCGCTTCGTTAAGCCGAAGCAAACCGTGATCCACAAAGATAGCCGTGAATCGATCACCGATTGCGCGGCTGACAAGGACAGCGGCTACAGTAGAATCCACGCCGCCGCTGACGGCGCCGATTACTTTTCCCTCGCCGACCCGGTCGCGAATACGTCGGACAGCCTCTTCAACAAAAGATCCCATGGTCCAATGATGGTTGCAACGGCAAATAAGCGACACAAAATTGTCGAGTATTTGCATACCGTCGGGTGTATGCGTTACTTCAGGATGAAATTGAATTCCGTAGAGGTGTCGTTCCGGATCGACAATGGCCGCGTACTCCGAGTTCTGTGTCACAGCTAATCGACAAAACGTTTGCGGAATCCGGTTCACCTTATCGCCATGGCTCATCCAGACGGTAATGTTCGGACCGAGGCCGGCAAACAGCCGATCGGAACGTTCAATTTCCAATTGCGCATGGCCATACTCGCGACGGGTCCCGCGCGCCACCTCGCCCCCCAACTGGTGCATCATTAGTTGGAGACCGTAACAGATTCCAAGAATCGGCACGCCGAGGTCCCAGATGCCGGGATCGGCGGTGGGCGCGCCCTGTTCATAGACGGAAGCCGGACCGCCGGACAAAATGATTCCCTTTGGGGCAAAGGAACAAATACTTTCCATTGACATTGTGCAGGGATGCAGCTCGCAATAGACCCGCAACTCGCGAATACGCCGCGCAATCAAATGGCTATATTGGGAACCGAAGTCCAGAACCAGAATCTTGTCATATCCGACGGATGGCATGGGAATTGAATTCCTTCCCGTAATGTGGCATTCTCTTCAGAGTTCCGCATCCGGACACTCTGTGCCCGACATTATACCAACTTTGACGGCTTCCTGATGGTGAATTACGCCAAACCCGGAAAGAATTTTTTTGTGGTCGATCTCCACCACCCCGGCGGACCGCACACCGAAATCGACCGGATTTTTGATGCAATGCCGGCCGATACAAAGCAGATTTTCATGCTGGGCGATACGTTCCATTTCTGGATCAACCACGATGAGTTCATTCAGGCCCGCTATGGCGCATTCCTTGAACGCCTGCGCGGATACGCAGACCGTGGAATCGATGTGTTCTTCCTGGAGGGCAACCGGGATTTTCTGGCAAGCTCCTATTTCCGGGACCTGCCGTATATCCACCTTCTGCCGAATCCATCCCTGATGGAAATCGGCGGGCGTGTGGTGTACATCGGCCACGGGGACGAGTTGTGCTGGCAGGACTGGGCCTACCAGATATACAAAACCATAATCCGAAGCGGGCCAAGCCGTTTCGTTGCCGAGCACCTTCCTCATCCCATCCTGGTAAGTCTTGCTCAACAAATGACACAGGCCAGCAATAAGCGGGTCGCGGCAAAGCCGCGCCGTGTATTGGAAGTTCCGCATAACGCCTATCGGTCCATCATAGCCAGCGGGGTAGACGTAATTATCCATGGACACGTTCATGACACGTATCAACGCGAATACACCGTAAACAACCGAAAAGGTACAGTGTATGCGTTCGGTTGGAAGGATGGAAAACGAAACGTCATCTACTTTGATGGATGAACACCCTCCTACCTCTTATCTGCCTGCCGACGGGATTCTGCCGAATAGAGAGAGACTGATCGGACACGGTGGAACGGAAGGGGGCACTAAGCCTTCACCGATACGCTCACGTCGGGAGAAGGCTGAACCCGCCGGCACGGAAGATTCAAGCGCATTGTGTTGTTGAGTCGGTTCCGGATTGACTGTCCTGAGCGAAGACGACAAATTTTGTGCAGGTCCCCTGGGCGTGACTTTGGATAATTGGTAGAATCGCCAAATAGACAGCAAAGAAAGGCAAAATCATGGACCGCCGAACCCGCAAGCGGTATGAAGCACGAGCCGAGATCGCCAAGGCCTTGGCTCATCCGACACGGCTGTTTCTCCTCGAGGAACTTTCTCACGGTAAACGATGTGTTTGCGAGTTAACCGAACTGGTCGGGGCCGATATTTCCACGGTATCCAAACATCTCGCAATTCTGAAGAACGCCGGTCTTGTGCAGGATGAAAAGCGGGGCCTGCAGGTCTTTTACGAATTACAATGCCCGTGCATTCCCATGATGTTCCGTTGCCTCGAGTCTATTCTGGCGGCGAACGCCGAAAGAAAATATGAATCCGTGTCGGGCTAGTTTCTTTTTTTTGCCATATAATTGGTCATTTGGGAAATTAGGCAGATCCTATTGAATAAGGAAGAATGAAAATGTCGAACAAAGAAGAATGGAAAGTCTTTCTGTTCATTCTCGGAATGTTTGTAATCGCCGTGCTTCTTCCGGTCGGCCATCCACGGTTCGACCATGCCGTATTGGAATCGCTGTATATGGTCCGATGGTACGCGCGCGAGCATGTTGTTCTGGGCCTGCTTCCCGGGTTCTTTATCGCCGGGGCCATTGCGGTCTTCGTCAGCCAGGCCGGGGTAATGAAATACCTCGGGCCTCAAGCCAATAAAGCGTTAGCGTATGGTGTGGCTTCAATTTCCGGAGTAATCCTGTCCGTCTGTTCCTGCACTGTCGTGCCCCTCTTCGCCGCAATCTACCGAATGGGCGCGGGTCTCGGACCGGCTACCGCATTCCTTTATTCGGGACCGGCGATTAACGTCTTGGCGATTATTCTGACTGCAAGAGCTCTTGGCCTGGAACTCGGGGTCGCCCGGGCGCTTGGCGCCGTGCTGTTCAGCATCGCAATCGGCCTGGCCATGCACTTCATATTCCGTAATGACAAGTCGGATCAAATCAAATCCCGGGTAGACATATTCGAGGACTCAAAGACCCGCCCTCTATGGCAAACCGTACTCTATTTTGTGGGCATGGTAGGCATTCTTGTGTTCGGGAATTGGGAACGTACAGAATTGTCCGGCTTCCTGGCAGAAGTTTACTCGCTCAAATGGGCTTTGACGGCTATATCGGCAATCGTTATGGCTGTCAGCCTGGTCCGCTGGTTCGGCTTAAGAATATGGCCCACAGCCGCGGCCGGACTGGCCGTGGTTCTCCTCGCTTTTCTCTTTCCGAAGTATCCGGTAATTCCTTTCGTCGTCGGTTTGATCGCCTTGTCAATCATTACCGCAACAGGCAACAGGGAGATGCGTGCGTGGTTTGATTCCACCTGGGGATTGACCCGGGACATATTTCCCCTCTTGTTTATCGGGATAGCGCTTGCCGGATTCTTCCTGGGACGGCCGGGAGAGGAGGGACTGATTCCTTCTCGCTGGATTGTGGCCTTAGTCGGGGGAAACTCGATTCGAGCGAATTTCCTCGCCTCCCTTCTCGGTGCGTTCATGTACTTCTCCACTCTGACTGAGGTTCCGATCGTACAGGGATTGATCGGCAATGGCATGGGAACAGGTCCTGCGTTGACCCTTCTCCTGGCGGGACCCGCCTTGAGCCTGGCGAATATGATTGCGATCCAAGACGTCCTCGGCACAATGAAAACCGTTACCTATGTATCGCTTGTTGTAGTCATGGCGACGATCAGTGGCCTGATCTATGGAGCTATATTTTAGAAAGGAGAATTCCGATGAAAAAGATTCAGATTCTTGGACCAGGTTGCCCGAACTGCAAAAAACTGGCCGAGGTCGCAAATGAGGCCGCAAAGACACTGGGAATCGAGTACGAACTCGAAAAAGTCACGGACATTCAGAACATCATGACATTCGGTGTCATGATGCTCCCAGCCCTCGTTGTGGATGGAAAAGTAAAGGTTGCGGGAAAAGTCCCGAGCCTGGAAGAGATGAAAACTCTTCTCACAAATTCCTGACTCACAGGACCGATTATTATGAAAACACGAGCTCTCATTGCTGCTGTTGTCCTGGTATTCGCTGTCGGAGCGGCGTTTCTTCTTTCGTCTGTCTTTGCCTTGGGTATCCTGACCACAATCGGCTGCATTGGCGCCGTCACCGCAGCCGTGGGGCGTATGATGGGGGATGTGGGGCCGTATGGGAATTACGTCGTTGCGGTTCTCTTTTTTGTCGTAGGATTGTATTTGATGGAAATCATTCCTCTGCCCTGGTCGGGATCCGCCCAAACTCCAATTCGGCGGTCTTTATTTTATTTACACGGCCCCATAGAGTATGAATCATCGCAAGTATTCATACCACGGGGATGTGGACATCAGTTCAAATACCATCCAACTATTTTCTTGTATTGCACAGAAAGGAAATGAGAAATGTCACCCGTTGATCCTCATGTTGTACATAACCAAGTGCGCGAGCGCTATGCGTCTATCGCCAAGTCCGGCTGCGGCTGTACAAGCGCCTGTTGTACCCCTTCCGGGGACAACCATGCACGGGTATCCGCCACACTCGGCTATTCCGAGCAGGAGATCCATTCCACTCCGCAAGGAGCGAATATGGGCCTGGGTTGCGGAAATCCACAGGCTATTGCAAATCTTAAACCAGGTGAGACCGTTGTCGACTTGGGATGCGGAGGCGGATTCGACTGCTTCCTCGCTGCCCGGCAAGTCGGCGAGAACGGCATGGTTATCGGGATCGACATGACTCCCGACATGATCAGTAAGGCCAGGGCTAACGCGAAAGAAGCCCGGTTCGCCAACGTGGAGTTCAGGCTCGGAGAAATCGAGCATCTTCCCGTCGCCGATGATTCCGTTGATGTTATCATTTCAAATTGCGTCATTAACCTGTCCCCGGACAAGCTACAAGTCTACAGGGAGGCCTTTCGAGTACTGCGTCCCGGGGGACGGCTTGCGATTTCGGACGTCGTCGCCGTCCGAAATCTGCCGGAGGAAATCAATTCCGACTCCGACGTTTACCATGGCTGTGTGGCCGGCGCCGCGTTAGTCTCCGATGTTGAACAGATGCTTCGCGAGGCCGGATTTTCCAAAATCAAGATCGACATCAAACACGAAAGCCGGGAGTTCATTAAGGACTGGTTTCCGGGCACCGGTATTGAAGATTATGTCAGGTCTGCAACAATCGAAGCGCGAAAAGAGGCGTGACCCGGATGGACACATCACAGACCCAGAAACTGTCTACAGTCGAAAGATATCTCACATTCTGGATCTTCCTTGCCATGCTCTTCGGGGTCGCTATCGGCTTTTTGGCACCGTCGGTGGCGGAGTTCATTGCAGGTTTGCAGGTCGGAACCACGTCGGTACCCATTGCCGTCGGATTAATTCTGATGATGTATCCGCCTCTGGCGAAGGTCCGCTACGAAGAATCGGGGCGGATTCTCGAAAACAAGCGGTTGCTTTGGCTCTCCCTGACAATGAACTGGTTTATCGGGCCGATCTTTATGACACTCCTTGCAATCCTATTTCTCCACAACTACCCCGAATATATGATCGGTGTCATCCTTGTCGGATTGGCCCGGTGTATCGCAATGGTTATTGTCTGGAACGAGCTGGCAGAGGGCGACCGGGAGCTCGCGGTCGGCCTTGTTGCCCTTAATGCCGTCTTCCAAGTCCTCTTCTATGCCGTCTATATCTACCTATTCATCACTCTACTGTTGAATGGCCTTGGTCTTGTTGAGGGTCTGAATATCAAGGTTTCCATCGGTGAAGCCGCCGGGACAGTATTCATCTATCTGGGCATTCC
>JAKPRU010000355.1 GCA_029557025.1 Candidatus Omnitrophota bacterium
TCATTATCGGGATGTCAGGTCTTTTCCGCAAGGATGCCGGTTTCCGGCGGGCCGGGCGTCGGGGACTTGCCTGAACGCGCGATTCTGCCTTATGATTGCTTACTCTTGCCGCCGGGGAACCCGCCAGGGAACCTTGCGGAACAACAGGGAGGTTGCACGATGCCGATCGTCAAATCATGGTTGCCGTTGACCCGCGCGGAAACCAACAAGGTACCTGAGCGGGGTGGAGTCTATGAGCTGGCAGACAACAGCCAGAACATCATTTATATAGGCAAAGCCGAGGCGGGGCAGTTGCGCAAACAACTGAGCGGACACACCATGGACCGCAACAATCCGGTAATCAAAGCAAAAGCCAAATTCTTCCGGTTCAGTGCCACGGCCAACGCGGGCAGTGAATATAAGGCCCTCCTGGAAAGCTTCAAGAAGGCTCACGGGAATCGTCTGCCGGAAGCCAACCAGGCGGAAATGGGCGAAGCGCCACCGGCCTTCGAGTGACCTGTTTTGACCGTCTTGTTCACAAAACTTTTCCCTTCTTGTGCCCGGTTCGGACCCGGCCGACCACCATAAAACAAGTGAATGTCTCTATTGTCACCCCCCGGAAAGCGGCTATAATGTTTTTAAGGGACCCCGGTACTCTTGTGACAGAAACGGATGTTGACAACTTGACTTCTGGGAACTCTCACTATCCCAATCAAGGAGGAAACCATGACACTGGCCGGTGACCTGGATATCAGATGCCCGATCTGCAAAGGTGAACTCCCTAAGGGGCGGGAAATCTGCTGTTACGACGAGGATCGGTACCTTCTAACCGAACTTCGAAGATTCATCCGTGCCCGCCCGAAACACGCTGTGTCCGTCGGCGAGATCGTCGAATACCTGTATGGACGGCTTCAGCCTTACGCCACGGAAAGAGGTATCCCCCTGGATGAGATTGATCCCGACGACGTGTTCACCGAGATCGAAAAGCGAATCCTCCGTTGGATAGCCCGCAAAGATGTTTCCGTGAATGCCGTCGCCGGATTGGGTATCTGTGAGTCCTGCGGAGCCATGATTATGCGTGGACGGACTCTGTGCAATAGTTGTGCGCGTACCAAAGAAATTGCCTCAAATCAGCCGACCTCAAGCTCACCCGCAAGTGGACCTGTATCGCGCGGAATGCACTTCAAGGTCAGGTAAAAACACCCTTCTCCAGGTCGAGCTGGTCTATCGTGTCCGACTGGGACGGGAAAGCGTGGTTTCAGCGCTCACCAAGAAGATCCGCAGGGTAACCGTTTTGTGCGAA
>JAKPRU010000358.1 GCA_029557025.1 Candidatus Omnitrophota bacterium
TCATTATCCTGAATTGCTGTCTTGTCTCCCATCGCCACGCCGTTCCGGGGCGGACAAACGCCCCGGGACGGCCGTTACCGATCCCTTAGTAACGCGGAGGCGGAGGCGGCGCGGGAAGCTTCGTGACCTTCACCTTGGCCACCGATTCCATGGCACCGGACACGCAGCAGGTCCATTCCACTCCAACGCCCAGCAGCGTGTTGAACTGGCCGCCGCCCAATCGAGTGATGGGGTTGTGGGTCACGGTCCGGTTCGTCGCGTTCGAAATGCCGATGGTCTCAGGTTGAATGCCCTCCGTGAGAACCGCATATCCCGTCAAAACGCCAAAGCGGGATCGGACTTCAATATAATCGCCGGTCTCGATGCCTCGGGCTTTCGCTGCGATCGGGTTGATCATGAGGCCCCGGTGATGGGGATCGCGGTCGACCAGCTCGCGAATCCACGGAATGGACAGGTTCTCCGTAAAGTTGAGGAAGTGCTCCTTAAACGTGATGGCATACAGATCGTACTCGGGCGGTTCTTTATGTACCGGCGAGAGCTGACCGTCCGGAATTGCGCCATACTCCTCAAAGTCCCACTTTACAGGCAACTGAACATTAAATTCCTTGAATTTATGCATCAATTCATCCCGTGCTTCGAGGAAGAACTCGCAGTAGAAGGGACGTCGCGTATCCTTCCCCCGCTTGTTGCTCACATAATACAGATGCCCGGGGGGACGCCGGATCGTATTGTGGCCGCTCTCCATGAACCACTCGATACTCTTCTCCGGAGGCCACAGGGTCTTCGTCCAGTAGCGGCCGCAGCGATCGAGGAATTCCTTGTGGGTGTAGCGCTTGGTCACGTCGAGCATCAGATCCGGATCGTGGACGAGACCCGTGATGAAGGCGTTGACACCGTTCATGATGTCGAGTTTTCCGATCCGTTCCGCCAACTCCGCCATGATATCAAAGCCATCCCGGCAGGAACCGGGGGATTGTACCACGGGCTGGCGGCAGTTCAGGCCTTCCGTTACCGGCGGCTCGCACATCAGAAGCGCCCACGACTCGAGGTAACTCTGATCGGGCAGAATAATATCCGCGAAGGTGCTCGTTTCGTTGTGGAAAAGCTCAATAGCAAAAATGAACTCCAGGTTGCGCAAAATCTCGTACCAGACCTCGACGTTTCCCGGCATGGACCAGATCGTATTGGAATGATACAGACATAACACCTTGGGTTTGAATTTGAGCCCCCACTTTTCGGGTTCCCGCATCGTATGGAAGGCAAGTTGGCCGGCGTCGACACCGATAGGCATCAATTCGCAAAGCTGGGTCGTATTCGGAGGCCAGGAAAAGGGGACTTCCGGGTGAAGCTGGTGAGGCTTCGGATCAATCAGCCCGTCCAGACCCGGTTCATCCGTCCAGGTCATATGGGCCGACCCCAGAACAACACCGGTCATTCCGCCGGGAACGTTGTAGGCGCCAACCATCATATTCAGAAGGATATAGGACTGGTTGTCCATGCATCCTCCCTTGTGGGCCTGAGCACCG